>CACXEZ010000152.1 GCA_902766815.1 uncultured Erysipelotrichaceae bacterium
GTAAATTTTTAACTAAAAAAAGACATCTATTCCTTTTATTACAAGAATAAAATGTCTTTTTAAATTTTTTTCATGTTTTTAACCTGAAAAAACAATACTGGGGCTTGATGAAAAGAGAAACTTCTGTTATCATATTATTAGAAGTTGAAAATGATAGCAGTAATTTTAATGCACTCCAATAATTCAACTATAAATCGTTGTTAGTAAGAGGTTAAAAATTATTATGAAAAAGAATGTAAAAAAATGGGTGGTTGGATTATTTTGTATTGTAATTATTACCATATGTTTTGAAAAACTAATCATGAATAAAATTGAAAATAATGGATATTATTCTTTTAATTCAAACATATACAATGTTGATGAAGATAAATTACCATTTTCTGAGGAAGAAATTTATAAACAAATATTTGACATTCATAACATAGTATCGATATCCATAGATATGACAAATACTGAATTAAAGAAACTACAGAGTGATTTTGAGAAAAACAAAAAATCACCAATTTATAGAATGGCTAACATTACAATTTCAATAACAATTCCTAACGGAAAAACTTATGCTTATTACTTGGAGGAAGTTGGAATAAGACTAAAAGGAAATGAGTCCAGAACAAGCCTATATAATGAAAACAATGGTATTATAAATCTTGACCATTTTAAAATTAATTTTTCTGAAACTTTTGATGATATATCAGATGGATATTCAAAAGATGAATATTATATTGACTCAGATGGTAATTCAACCTGGGATAAAATAGCCAGAAAAAAAAGAAAAAAGAGAACGTTTGGAAATATGGAAAAAATAGCCGTCAAGTGGAACAAAAACTTTGACACTACTTACTTAAGAGAGTACTATGCTTTTGAATTGTTCCGTTCAGAAGGAATTGCAGCACCACGTATTGGATTAACGACTATGAAGATAAATGTTCCAGATAAAAAAGAAAATTCAGCATATTTAGGTGTGTATTCCATTCAGGAATTTATAGACTCAAAATTTATAAAAAACAATTTGTTAAACAAAGACAATAATTATATGTTAAACAAAAATGGGGACTATACAGATGGTGATCTATATAAAGTAAAATGGGATAATGAATATGGTGATTGGGTAGGTGCAAATTTAACTACTAAATGTTCATATGGAATTGCTGATAACTTACATAGGATTAGTTATAATTATGAATTAAAAACCAATAAAAAGAAGTCAGATTTTTCAGCATTATCAAATCTAATTAATGGATTAAATGATGTATCTTCAAAGAATGATTTAGGAAAATATGTCGATATGAATTATTTTATCAAATTTGCAGCAGTATCCTATGTAACAGGAAACGGAGATGATATGAGAAATAATTATAATAACTATTATTTATATTTCTATACTGACAATTCAGATATTGCAAATCCAATTCAAAAAATGATAGTTATACCATACGATTATGATAGAAGTTTTGGTATTACAATAGATATGAATTCAGATGGAACAGCTATGACTAATGTTGATCCATTTAGTACTAAAGCAACAAATAATGAAGAACAAGAAAACCCACTTTATAAATATTCCGTATGTGAAGGAGGATATTACATACATGAATATTCATCTGCTCTACGTGAAGTATTAAACAATAAGTTATTATCCATAAAAACGTTCAAAAAATATTATAACATTGCCAAAAATAACTATGGAAATAAAGTAACACCATCGAAAGATTTCAATAATATAGTTAGTTCAAAAACTTATGAAAAAGTAACAAGGGAAAGTTTTTACTTTACCATAGATACCAGTAATGATATAAAAAAAATGAACACAAAAAGCACTGATGAAATAACTAAAAATCTCATAATTGAAGATTATTTTACAAAAATACGCTCAACACTAAAAAAAGCACTAGATGCTAAATCTCACTAAAAATAGCGATAAATGAAAACTTAACCTTTAAAAGAAAATTATATACAAGAAAAAACAGATACCACCTGAAATAATAGCATGAAATATTCTAGCTACAAAGAATGGTTGGTAAGAAATATCGGTATCAACAATTTGAGATAATACCTGCAAGTGAACAGATAATCCACCAAAAGAAAGAAGACAAGAAGAAATAACAATTTTATAAATATCAGAAATATTAAGTAAAGCCAACTCTTTTAATCCCATTGTAATTTCTAAAACTCCTTTAATAATGACACCAGAGTATAAATTAAAACTAAACTTATGAATAATAATAGTAGAAAAAATAAGAAAACAAGTCAAAGTGCCCAAAATCAACAAAGAAGTATCAATTGCAGAACGTATAGATTGAATCAATATCTTACTAAAACTTTGACTTTTTTCCAACTTTTCTGTATAATCAATATATTCAAAGTATTCACTTTTTCTAGTAACAATTCCTAATATCACATTTCCAAGAAAATGTGATATCAAAATAAGATATCCATATTTTTCTTGACGTAAAAAGAAAATAGCAACTGTATTAAGGATAAAAATAGGATTAGAAAAATGGGTAAAAACCAAAGCGTGACTAGCCTCTATAGCATTAATTTCTTTTCTATCATACATCATCCTAGTAATTCTAGCATTAGAGGGAAATCCAGAAAAACAAGACAAGAAAAAGATCGTAATTAAAGATTCTTTAACTCCAAAAAGAAGACAAAAAGTCTTTTTTATCCATTTAGGAATATAATTTGTTATATGATATTCTACTAAAATACCAGAAATAACAAAAAACGGAAACATAGATGGTAACAAATTCTTTACCCAAACATTCAGAGAATAAGCAATAGTATCAAATACTAACTCCTTTTGAATGAGTACTTCTAGCATTAACCATATCATAACAAGCATCACTATCAAATTTCTATATTTATTTTTCATAATATCACAATAAATTATATGACAACTAAAAAAAATAAGAAAGGTTGGAAAGAAAAAATGAAAAAATTATTAAAAGAGAATAAATTATTTATTATTACCATTCTTTTAATTAGCATTCTATTTAATATAAGATTACCTTATTATGTCAATGCTCCAGGTGGAACAATCAATATTAATAATCGTATTGTCTATGAAGAAAAAAAACAGTATGAAGGAAGTTTTAACATGCTTTATGTAACAGAATACAAAGCCACAATTCCTACATTTTTAATGTCCTATATCATAAAAGATTGGGACACAGAAAGTATCAGTGAAAGCAGAGTATCTAACGAAACGGCAGAAGAAATAGAGTACCGGAACAAAATTATGTTAGAAAACTCTATCAATAATGCCAAATATATAGCCTATAAAGAAGCGAAAAAAGACATAACAGTAGTAGATAAGAAAACAGTAGTAATAGGAACCACAGAAGACAATGGTTTAAAAATAGGTGACATTATTTTAGAAATAAATAATCAACCCGTAATAGATATAAATACTATCAAAAAAGAAATTGATTCCCATAAAGTAGGGGAGTCACTAACGATAAAAATAAAAAGAAATAATAAGATAAAAACTCAAAAAGTAGAAATAAAAAAATCCGGAGAAAATAAAATCTTAGGTGTAGTAATCGTTACAAATTACGAATATCAAATTGACCCAGAAATTGAATTAAAATTCAAAAATAGCGAGAGTGGTTCCTCTGGAGGTATGATGATGGCTTTAAGTATTTACAGCGCTATCAGTGGAGAAGACTTATTAAAAGGAAGAAATATCGCTGGAACCGGAACAATCGATGAAGAAGGGAACATTGGAGAAATTTCAGGAATAAAATACAAAATAATAGGAGCATATAAAAATCATATGGATATCGTATTAGTACCAAGCGACAATTATGAAGAAGCATTAAGTGTTGTAAAAGAAAGAAAATATGATATGAAAGTGATAGAAATAAAGAAATTTAATGAAGCTGTAGAATATTTAAAAAATACAAAATAAAAAACCATCCAAGGTTTTTTATTTTGCTTCTAATATCTTTCTAACTAAAACATTAACACCAATAATAAGATATATAAACAAAAGTCCTAAACAAACATAAGGGAAAATAGAATAACTAATCATATAAAAATAAGTATTATTCTTAAATATATTTAATGCAATGACAATCATAACAATCATCAAAACAGTACTTCTAATTTCTATCTTAATCTTACTAAATAACTTACCAACATGATAAAGAACTAAAGATAAACAAATAACAGAGGTTAAAATCCATTTAATATAAATAAAGTTTTCGATTCTGTCGATAAAGTCAAATAAAGATATTTTCTGTAAAACTGTATACTCAGGGTACTGATATAATCTAACCAAATAGATTCCAAGTGTCCCCATAGTAAGAATATTGACCACAAAAATTAATAGAAAAGCGAAAGTATAGAATAAAAACATTTTTCTACCCAAATGTTGATCATTTTGTATTTTATTTCTAGGAACAATAAGAAGTAAGAAATTAGGAAGAATATTCATGAGTGCAATCTCTATTCCACCGTGAACAGCTCTGCCAACTCCAAACTCTAAGAATGGTTTCAAATAGTCAGATTGAAAATGTGGTAAAAGTCCAACACTACCAAATAAAGTCAACAGAAAGACAAGTATCAAAAATATTACCGCTACCCTAGCAATATTAAGAATTCCTTTACTAACATTATAAACTAATATAATCCCTATCATAATCATAAATATCAAAATAGGAGTTTGATCCAAAAACTGAGAAATAGCAAAATTACTAATATTATAAAGAAGTATCACTCCTATGAACAAAATAAGTAAATTCATAATAATATTAATAATATTTCCTAAAGTATCTCCAAACAAATATTTATTTTTATCTAAAATATTTAAATCTTCCTTATAAAAAAAGATAATTTTAAAAAGAAGATATAAAGAAATCCCTAACACATAAGCAACAAGAATCGATAAATAAGAATCAACACCCGTAATTTTAGTAAGATTATAAGCTCCAATACCACTGTACAAAGAAAGAATTGGAAAACACACTAAACAAGCAAATTGTAAAGAAGAGAGTTTCTTTTTATTCATCATAAAGACCTCCATTCAAATTACCCTTTTCAATAATTTTTATATTAGATTTTACCTCAATATTGATAAGTGGTAACACCTCATCATTCCAACTTTGTTTAAACTTTTTAGCAAAACTAGGATTTTTAAGATAAAAAGCATTATGAAATCCATAAACATCAGTATGATACTTAGAAATAGTTTGTAAAACAGAAGTAGAAACCATATCTTCAATTTTCTGATTCAAATCCTTTTGAATCCTTTTAATAGCTTTAACATCTTCTAAATCATAAGGAACCGTTTCTTCTACCAAAGAAGAACTCCCAGAAATAGTAATAGTAATTTTTTTATTTTTACTATCAGCCTTAATGTCAGTTTTTTCCCTAAATACCTCACAAATAACATAATTATCCTTATCATAATTAGTATGAATAAGAAAGTTATGTGCATTTCCTGTAACTAAATTATAAGAAAGAGCATCTTCTTCCTGTAAATATCCTACAAGCTTATTATCTTTAAAAATACTAATACCAGTAATAATACTAGCAGCATGTCTTTCTGTATCCTGTAGATTTTTAATGTTTTCTCCCTTTTCTTCATTTCCAACTGATTCAACAGTAGAAATAGCAAGTTCTTGATAAGGATTTAAATAAGTATGAGTTAAATCATGGAAAGTAACTAAATTAGTATAGCCAAGATAATCATTATTAGCCTTTAAACTATCCAAAATATTTTTAGAGGAAATATTCTCGAGTGGAGTAGTAACCGATAAAATATCGTTATTTTTACCAATCAAGACATAGAATTCATTACGAACTTCTGGATCTCGAGCAAAAAAATCTAAAATATCCGGCAAATTTTGATTTGCCACACTCTCATCAATAATCAAAATATTCATATGCGAGCCATATAATTTCTTAGGAGATTCTTCAATCACTCTTCGAAAAGCTTCTTGCATAGATGAATCTTTTTTCTTGTAAATAATAAAATCAGGTTCATCACTACCAGTAGAATCTTGCTGTTTCTTAGGGTTAACAACCTCCACCATAACCTCATATTCACCATCCACCATAGAAACACTAATACCACTAACGATTGCCAAATCAGTAAGTTCGCGATAGTTATAACATCCTGTTAGCAAAAAAAGTATTGGAGTAACCACCCAAAAAATTTTTTTCACATTCATAAATATTCCTCCCAAATCATCTCTGAATATCCCTATATTTTGTAATATTATGGGACAAAGCTTTTTCTCTTTTATTTAAGTCTTTAGCTGGAAATTTAACAAGACTATTTTTAAGCCCGGTAAAAGAAGTAGGAGAGAATGGTAAAAGATAAGGAACACCAAAAGATTCTAAAGAACAAAGCTTAATAATAGTATACATAAATCCCATCACTACTCCAATAATTCCCATAAAAATACCACCAAACATAAAAAGTAAGCGGTACCATCGGAGTCCATTTGTCATCTCAGGTTCCGTAAAGATTAAAGCAGATAGTGAAGTAATAGCAATTACAATAATCATAATAGGAGATACGATACCAGCGTTAACTGCAGCCTCCCCCAAGATTAAAGCTCCAACAGTCGATAAAGCACTAGTAGTAAATGTAGGACTTCTAAGATCACATTCCCGTAAAATTTCAAAAGCTAGCATCATAATCAAAGCTTCGACGAAAGCAGGAAATGGCACTGTAGCTCTTTGAGATGCAAAACTAACCAACAGCTTTGTTGGAAGCATCTCTTGATTATAAGTAGTCATCGCCAAATAAACACCGGGTGTAAATAAGGTAATAAAGAATGCAGTATAACGAATAATTCTAGTAATAGAAATATTAACACTCTTACTAAAACCATCTTCAGTCGATAAAAACATATCATTCAAAACAGCAGGCAAAATTAAAGCAAATTGAGAACAATCCACCATAATAACAATTCTTCCACTAAGAAGAGCTTGACACACCTTATCAGGACGTTCGGTAGAAAATACAGTAGGGAATACACTTTTATTTTCATCTTCAATCAAATTCTTAATCCAACCAGAACTAATAATTCCATCAATATCAATCTTTTTCAACATAGCATCTGCATAATCAACAATTTCCTCCTTACATACTCCCTTTAAATAAAAAATATTAACTTTTGTTTTCGTATATCTACCAATTTCTTCTGACTTAATCCATAAGCGATTATCCTTAATTCTTCTTCTAATAAGTCCAATATTAGTTTGCATATCCTCGACAAAACTATCCATAGCGCCCCTTAGAGCATTCTCAGTTTGAGGAGAACCAATTCCTCTAGCTAGATTTCCTTTAGTTTCTAATGCAAAAAAATATTTACTTCCTTCTATTAACAAAATAGTAAAACCATAATTTAAATAATAACTAATGTCCTCATAAGTAGAAATTTTTTTAACTTTAAAATTATCAATCTCGTTCAAAATATTCTCTTCTAAATTAGCACCATTATGATAAGTTTTATTAATCCTATCTAAACTTCTAACAATAAAATCACTAATTTTATCAGAAGAAGTTAAAGGTTCATTATATATAAGATATACTACCTTTTTACAAACAATCTTTTTTCGATAAGTAATATCACTTGCATGATTAGTATCTTTCTTAAGTCTTAATATAATTTCTTCTAATTTTGTTTTCTTCATATGACTCACCTTATTTTTAGTATGACATAATTTTAAAAATTTATTAGCAAATTTATTTCTTAGTGATTGTCAATCAACAGATTTTATTATATAATGACTATAATATAGAATAAGGTTGGTAAGAATAAAATGAAAGAAAAAATAACCAAAATACTAAACTATTTTTTTAGTGGTTTTTCATTTTTAGCTAGCAAAAAAGTAATAGCGATTCTAGAACTTTCTCTATTTATTGCTTTATTAGATATAACTACAGGATATCAAGAAGAATTAAAGAAAAAAGAATTAGATATGATCACTGAAAAACAAGAAATAAAAGTAAACACATACACTCAAGAAAAAAATGACTTTTATGAAAATCCATCAACTGCAGCCGACGAATTAATGAATTGCTATAAAAAAAAGGTAGAAAGTAAAGACTTAAATGAAGAAATCAATACCAATATTAAAAAAATAGAAGATTTATTTAATGAAAATAATGAACATTTTTCATTCCTTTATCAAGACTTATATAGTGGATTCACGGTATCTTATAATGAAGAATCCCCTATATTTACAGCAAGTACTATCAAAGCTCCAGCAATGATTTATTTATATGAATTAGCAAGTAAAAATGAAATTGACTTAAATGAGGAACTAGTATATACCAGTAATTTTTATAATGGCGGAAGTGGCATTTTACAAACGAAACCTCAAAATACCTCTTACAAAGTAGAGGAGTTAATTGAATATGCTATACATGATAGTGATAATATTGCATATGCCATGTTGATGAATCGTTATGGAAGAGAAAATATCTTAAAATTTTGGAGTGAATTAGGAACAAAAAATATCTTTACCCTAAATACCATTTGGGGTGTCACTAGTGCTAAAGACGCCTCTATTTATATGAATGAGCTATATCGTTTTTATCAAGAAGATAAAATATATGGAAAAAAATTGATGGAATATTTCCAAAATTCAACATGGAAATTAATTACCAACAAAGAAGGATATTTCAACACAGCAAGCAAAGGAGGATGGAGTGGTAAGGCCATTCATGATGTAGCAATCATCTTTGAAAAAAATCCTTATATTCTAGTCATCATGAGCAATACAGGGGAAAGTAATTATACATACCTATTTAATAACACAAGCAAATTAGCAGGTAATCTACATGAAGCATACTGGAAATATAAACAAGAAGAGTGTAGTAAAATAAAGCAATACTAAGTCACTAAAAAACATAAAAAAATAATTACGGGTTAAGATTGTAAATCAAGAAGTTTTGTTATATAATAAAATTAAGAATAACAAGTAAAAAGAATAAGAAGGGAGGAAAAGTTATGAACTCGATAGGACAATATTTTGCAAACAGTCAAGAAGATGCCATCAGTATCAAAGAAAATATTATTCAAGGAAAAAAATTTCGTTTCACCCTTCTTACTGATCGCTTGATTAGACTAGAATATAATGAAAAAGGAACATTCGAAGATAGACCAACCAATAGAGTAATCTTCAGAAGATTCCCTAAAGTAAATTTTACAATAAGTCAAAGTGAAATGATTATGCAACTAACAACAAGTTATTTTACAGTTGCTTATGTAAAAGATAAACCATTCACAAGCGGAAAACTAGCACCGGGAAGTAATCTAAAAATCACCTTAAATAATACAGAACATTCTTGGTATTACGGGCACCCAGAAGCCAGAAATTTTGGTGGTATCCCTTATTCACTAGATGATTTTAATGGCAAATTAAAATTAGAAAAAGGCTTATATTCAACCGATGGGTTTGCCATCCTAGATGATAGCCATTCCTATGTAATAGACACAAATGGCAATTTTTTAAAAAGAGAAAGCAAAGCCGCAGATATCTATGTTTTCATGTATAGAAAAGACCTAGGGCTATGTCTAAAAGACTATTATACTTTAACAGGATATCCCATGCTAATTCCAAGATATGCGCTAGGTACTTGGTGGTATAAAAACGAATCCTATACCAATAAAGAATTAGAAGAACTACTGATAAATTTTAAAGAAGAAGACATCAATATTTCTACTATCCTATTAGGAAAAAACACTCTAAGTAAAAACGACCCTTTAAATATTGATGAAAAAAAATTAAATATAACTTCCCTAAAACAAACCTGTAACCACTATGGTGTAAGATTAGGCTTAACTACCGACCCATTACTACCAATAAAAGAAAAATCAGTAACATATCAAAATCTACAAAATATGGGATTAAATATAAAAGGGGATTATTCTTTTCTACCAATAGATAATCAGAAATTAAATCTCTACGATTCATTAGGACTGAAATCATGGATGAATTTAGGAATTGATACAATTAATATAGATTACAACAACATCAAAGATAAAGATACTCTATCATTATTGAATCATCACGCTTATGCCATGTATGGTTTACTCCAAAATAAAAGAGGGACGATTCTAACTAGAAATCATGATTTATCAATCCACAAAGATGGTGTGGTATTTGCAGGAAACACATTAGTAGATTGGAATACTTTAGCAATTTTACCTAGGTATTTTCAAACAGCATCCAATAATGCTCTAAGTTATATAGCTACCCCCATAGGCGGATACTATGGTGGAGTTGAAAATTTTGAATTATACATACGATATATCCAATTAGGAGTATTCAGTCCTATGTTAATACTAGCAAGTGATACAGGAAAATATTATAAAAGAGAACCATGGCGTTGGAATGAATCTCAATCTGAAATCATCAAAAAATATTTAAATCTAAGAAATAAACTAATTCCATATATCTATACAGAAGATTACATTTACAGCAAGAGTGGCAGTCCACTAATTCAACCACTTTATTATAAGTATCCTAAAATATATGATGAGCCAAATTATAGAAGTCAATACTTCTTTGGTAGTGTCATGTTAGTATGTCCCATTATCAAAAAGAAAAACTCTGTAATGAATCGCGTTGTACAAAGAATGTTCATCCCAGAAGGAACCTGGTATGAATTAGAAAGTGGGAAAAAATTTTTAGGGAATAAATATTACACAAGCTTTTATAAAGATGAAGATTACCCAGTTTTTGTAAGACAAGGTTCAATTATCGTCATGTCCTTAAATAACACAACAGAAATACCTAATGATTTAGAAATAGTAGTATTCCCTGGGAATGATGGCACCTATCAATTATATGAAGATGATGGAATAAGTAATAATTATAAAAACGGCACCTTTTCTGTCACAAATTTCACCTTCAAATATCAATTAAATCAATATGAACTGACTATTCAAAATGCAGGCAATCCAGGATTAATACCACCAACAAGGAACTATAAGATTCGCTTCAAAAACGCAAAAGCAACCAATATCGTTGCACAAAGTGGAGGAATAAATCTATCAGGAAAGAGTTACTTAGAAAAAAATGATTTAGTAGTAGAATTACCAAATGTTTCAACCACAAACATATGTACCATCACAGTCCAAAGCGAAGGAATTATAGAAAACTCTACGGAACGTTTAATCAATGATGATATTAAAGGAATATTAGAAGACTTAGAAATAGAAACCACTCTAAAAGAAAAGATAGATGCAATTCTATTCGGAACATTACCAATAAATAAGAAAAGAATTGCCATACGTAAGTTAAAAAGATCAAAATTGGAACCAAAATTTATTAAAATATTCTTAAATTTACTTGAATATATTGAAACAGTTTAGTATAATAAACTAAGAGAAAAACGAAGAAAATGGGAGTAGTAATAAGAAAAAATTTTAAAAGAGAGTAAGTGGCTGGTGAAAACTTATAAGATTTATCTTATGAACTTACCTATTGAGTTGCAAATAAAGCCGGGAATAATCCGTTATCCAATTAAGAAAAAAATAGGATGGTACCGCGTTCACACGCTCCTTGATAAAGTACCATCCTTTTTATTTGAAAGGGTGTGATAATATCAAAATATTATTAGAATACATAATTGTCTTTATCGCAATTTGGCTCATGAATTATTTTATATTCATCAAGAATAAATTAAAGTATAACAAGAAAAATACTCCTACTGAATTACTATATCTAAAAAAAATATACAACATTGACATAAAGAAAATAAATTATAAAAATTTTGTTTATACCTATACATTAATCAATAGCTTTATTATATCAACACTTTATATTGTATTAATGTATTTATTAGATAATTGGATTTTAAGAATTATCATAGGAATCATTCTATTAATCTTAATGATTATTATCTGTTATGGCTTTTTAGGCCGATACTACTTAAAGAAAGAAGGAAGAAAATAATGTATAATTATAAAAAAATAGAAAAGAAATGGCAAGAAAGATGGGATAGGGATAAAACTTTTAAAACAGACATTCATGATTTTACAAAACCAAAATATTATGTTCTAGACATGTTCCCATATCCTTCAGGTGTAGGACTTCACGCAGGACATCCTGAAGGATATACAGCAACTGATATCATATCGCGTATGAAAAGAATGCAAGGATATAACGTTTTACATCCAATGGGATTTGATTCATTTGGTCTACCTGCTGAGCAATTTGCTATTACTACAGGAAATCATCCTGAAAAATTCACAAAACAAAATATAGAAACTTTTAAAGATCAACTTAAAATGTTAGGACTTAGTTACGACTGGGATAGAGAACTATCTACATCAGATCCAAAATTCTATAAATGGACACAGTGGATATTCAAACAGTTATTTTTAGATGGTTATGCAAAATGTATAGATATGCCAGTAAATTGGTGTGAAGAATTAGGAACCGTTTTAGCAAATGATGAAGTAATTGATGGAAAAAGTGAAAGAGGAGGATATCCTGTAATTCGTAAAAATATGAAACAATGGGTTATTGATATTCCAGCTTTTGCAGAAAAATTACTTTCAGGTTTAGACAAAATAGATTGGCCGGAATCAACCAAAGAGATTCAAAGAAATTGGATTGGAAAAAGCATAGGAGCACATGTAAAATTTAAAATTAAAAACACAGATGAAATATTCACTGTATTTACAACAAGATGTGATACGCTATTTGGAGCAACTTATTGTGTATTAGCACCAGAACATAAATTAGTAGATATCATAACAACAAAAGAACAAAAACAGCAAGTAGAAGAATATAAAAAGATATGTTCTACAAAATCAGACTTAGAAAGAACAGAATTAAATAAAGAAAAAACTGGTGTATTTACAGGAGCTTATGCTATTAATCCCGTCAATGGCAAAGAAATACCAATATGGATCAGTGACTATGTACTTGCAACCTATGGAACCGGAGCCATCATGGCCGTTCCAGCCCACGATGACAGAGATTATGAATTTGCAAAAAAATTTAACTTAGATATTATTCAAGTAATCGAAGGAGAAGACATTAGTACGGCCGCCTATACTGGTGATGGTTTACATATAAATTCTGAATTTCTAAATGGACTAAATAAAGAAGATGCCATAAATCAAATGATAATTTGGTTAGAAAAAAATCAATGTGGCAGTAAACAAGTTAATTATAGGTTAAGAGAATGGATCTTTGCAAGACAAAGATACTGGGGGGAACCAATTCCTATCATTCACTTAGAAAATGGAAAAGATATTGTATTAACAGATGAAGAATTACCATTAATTCTTCCAACGTTAAAAGATTATAAAGGAAAAAATGGTAAAGCTCCATTAGAAAATGCAGAAGATTGGGTGAATGTAGAAGTGGATGGAATCAAAGGAAAAAGAGAAACTTCAACAATGCCAGGAAGTGCAGGCTCAAGTTGGTATTTCCTTCGTTACATTGATCCACATAACGATGAATGCTTAGCAGAACAAGAGTTACTAAAACATTGGATGCCAGTAGACCTTTATATAGGTGGCCCAGAGCACGCAGTTGGACACTTGTTATATTCTAGAATGTGGAATCATTATTTATACGATAAGGGATTGGTGCCAGTAGAAGAACCTTTTAAAAAATTAGTACATCAAGGAATGATTTTAGGAGCAAATGGCATTAAAATGGGGAAAAGATTTCCTGAATATGTAGTAAATCCTAATGATATTGTAAATGACTACGGAGCAGATACACTAAGACTATATGAAATGTTTATGGGACCACTTGAATCAGATAAACCATGGAGTGATGAAGGGGTAGAAGCATCTAAAAAATTCCTAGAAAGAGTCTGGAGAATTTTTGAAAGTGATAAAGTACAAGAAAAAGAAAATAGTAATCTTGAAAAAATATACCATCAAACTGTAAAAAAAGTAACAGAAGATTATGAGAAATTAAGCTTTAATACTGCCATAAGTCAATTAATGATATTTACAAACGCCGTATATAAAGAAGAAGTATTTCCAAAAGAATATGCAGAAGGGTTCATTAAATTATTAAACCCAATAGCACCATTTATCACAGAAGAAATTTGGGAAATGCTTGAACACTCAGAAACAATTACATACGAAACCTGGCCAACCTATGATGAATCCAAAACAATTGATGAAGATTTAGAAATAGGTGTCCAAGTAAATGGTAAATTAAGAGGAACGATTCACATAAAAAAAGATGAAGATAAAAGTGTAGTAGAATCTATTGCTAAAGAAGAAGCTAACGTAAAGAAACATTTAGAAGGAAAAGAAATCATCAAAGTGATTGTAGTACCAAACAGGATTGTAAATATCGTAGTAAAATAAACAAGAGCATTACAAAAAACTCTTGTTTTTCACACACTGCACTAAAAAATTAATTAAAAGTTGACAAAAAAACAATTTTAATGTTAAAATACTAACCAATAAAAAGGGGGATGTCAATGACACAAGCCAAATACAATGAATTAATAGAAAAAATACAAAATTGTCTAAATACTTATAAAAAAACAAATTATCAAACCAATAAAATAACACTATATTTAGCTAATGGAGAAGCATTAAATATAAGATTTCCTAAAAATGGCATAGCACACTTATTAGGAGTAAATATAGAATATTTAAAACTATCTAATTTATTTAGAAAGAATATGAACACTTATGAATGCTTAGAATACTTTTTAGAGAATTCTTACACATTTTCTAAATTAATTTTTCATGACAACAAATTAAATACAGAAGAAATTTTTTCTAAAAATATTGAAGAAAAATTATCCTCATTCTGGGAAAATATTCGTATAAGATCAGATGACTTAATAGCGGTGGTAAAATATGACAGGGAAAAAGCTTATCAATCCGAATTACCTATCGATGTATCAGACTATTTCATCATAAGAAGAAAAAGTGGTAGCTATTTTGTTTTAGGATTAAAGAATAACGAAGAAAAAGGTCTAGCATATGTACCAACAACATCAAGAAGATATGAAGAATACCAAGAATACGATGAACTAATGGCAAGAATTGCTTATAAACAAGAATTAACTTATATAAATAGTGAAAAAATAGAAAATGAAGATAAAAACTATCATCAAAATTTTCACACGAGTAAAGATGTAAAAACCGAAAGAACAGATCACCTAATTAACTTAGGAAAAAAATATTCTGCCAGTGTATCAGTAGCCAATGACTATTTATATTCTTTAAGAAAAAATAAAATCCAAATACAAGAAAGTGAAATGAATATTGAAGTATTATCTTTACTAAAAGATGCCATAAAAAATGGAGAAGTACTAGATATAGAAAAATTAGAAATAAAAACATCAATCAGACCATCAATCACAGATTTAATTAATTTATGTAATGATATAATTTGTTCGAATAATAAAAATGCCCTTATCAGTTATTCTACTGTAGCAGAAGAAAACAAAAACTTAAAAGAAGAATTATGTCAATTAAAACAATCAATACTTAAAATAAAAGAAGAAAATAATACATTAAGAAATAAATTACTAGACGAAGAAATAATAAAAGAAACCTATCAAAAACAATTAAATATTTATGAAGAAGCCTATCAAAAAGCAAGAAAATTAACGATACCAAAAAATGCAGAAAAAAATTAGACTAAAAAAAGTTATTTAGTCTAATTTTTTATATGATAAAACCTCTTAATGACTATGATATTTTTGATTAAATTTATCTATTTGGCTTAATCTTTTTACCTTAGTATCTTTATCAGTATGAGTTAAATAATTAAGATCAACATATGGAAAATTCTTTACACCATCTTTAGGACACATAGTAATAAAATCTTTAGTATTATGAAAACAAACCACCTTAAAATAATCTACCAATTTGTGATGATATCTACCATTACCATCATACTTAAAGATATAAATATCCTCAAAAAATCCACAACAAAGCTTCTTAGAAGATGGAATATATTTTTTCACTTCTTCTATGACTTCTTGAGCTGGAAAATCAGGAACGAAAATGCTATCATCAGGTGTATCTGTATTTTCGTTATACTCAGCAGAATGTTTATGAACACGAATTAAAAAATCCTCTTCTTGATACTGAATAATCTGTCTAAAAAGATAAGAATGTTCCTCTCTTCTTTCAAGATCCAACTGACCAAGTTTTCTTTTAGAATAAAAGTCGATAGCACCAAAATTAATATTCTTTGCGTCGTTATTTTTAAGATAATTATGATAATGTTCATATAACTCATCAAATCTCTCTTGATAAGTTAATATTCTCAATCTATTAAATAGAACATTATATTCAAAAGTCTTAAGTTTTTCTGAATTACTAACAAATTGAGAATTTCTATGTGCTTGTATTTCCGCAAAATTTAAAACTTTTTCAGCTTCTTCAAACTCACTTAATATAATCAAAAGATAAGCATAATAAGGGTATGCTGAATAGTCCTTAGGATATTTATTAAGATATTGCCTAAATTTATCTTTAGCAAATAATGGATCTTTTCTACTAATAGCAAGTGCTTGCTGAAACTCCCATTGATTAAAATATATACTTTCCAAATTAAAAACCTCCCCCTAAGCAAAGCTTATTATACTAATATTATTTGAAGAAGTCAATGGATACAAACACTAAAACAGGATAAACGCATGAGAAATTTTTAATAAAGTCTATTGCTTATTATCAAGCATAGACTTTATTTGATTTGTATTAAGAGTTTTAA
>CACXEZ010000153.1 GCA_902766815.1 uncultured Erysipelotrichaceae bacterium
AGAAGCTCAAACTACTACTGAAGAAAAAAAAGAAGAAGAACCAGAAAATAAAACTATTAATTTCTTAATTTTGGGTGTTGACGAAAGAGATGAAGATGTGGGACGGTCAGATACAATTATTGTTTTATCTACCAATCTTGCTACAAAACGTATTGGTTTAACTTCTATTCCTCGTGACTCCAGAGTTGAAGTTCCTAATCATGGAGAAACAAAAATCAACCATGCTTATGCTTATGGTGGAGTTCTTTTAACAAAACAAGTTGTTGAAAAAACGCTTAATATAAAAACAGATAATTATATTGTTTTTAACTTTCAATCATTTAAAAATATCATAGACCTTCTTGGTGGCATAGATATTGATATTGAAAAAGATATGTATTATAGAGATGATTACGATGTTGATGGTGGCTTATTAATAGATTTTAAAAAAGGACCTCAACATTTAAATGGACAACATGCAATGGAATATGTTCGTTATAGAGATGAAGAAGGAGATATTGGTAGAGTTCGCCGTCAACAAAACTTTTTAAATGCACTTCTTAAAAAGGTAACTAGTCCAGAAATTATTCCAAAACTTCCTCGTTTAACTGCAGAAATTTTACGTTCTGTAAAAACAGATATTGCATTTGACGATTTTGTAAAATATATATCATTCTTAAAGCCAAATCAAAAATATGAAACAAAAGCAATAATGGCTTCTGGTAGTCCAGAAATGATAGATGATTTAAGTTATTGGGTTTTAGATTATCCTGCCATTCAAGAAAATTTAAAAGAACTAAATCGTTTTATTCTTCATGGAGATGAAATGTTAGTTGCTGAAAAAGAAAAAGATTCTAGTATTCAAGATAAAGAAAAAGAAAAAGGTATTTTTAAAGATAATTCCCTAGATGGAAAAAATTCTTTGGATTGGCAACTAGAAAAGCTAGATGTTATTACTAAAGAAAAAGAATCTAAAATTAAGCAAAAACTTCTCGAAGATGAAGCTAGAGAAAGAGCAGAAACATTAGCGAGAAGAGAATCAGAACGAGCTATGGAACAATACCAAAGAGAAAGAGCTTATCAAAATCAAGAAGCTTCTCTTAGTGGGGTTAGAATTATCAATACTACTGGTGATGATAATAAAACTGATTTGGCTATTCGTTCTTTAAGAAATAACGATATAAAAGTAGGCAATATTAACTCAAAACAATCTGGAAAGTCTAATAACAGAACAATATTTATAATTTCTAACAAAGATAATAAAATAAAAGAAATTTTAAATAATTTGCCTTTTAAATTTACCGTTATTCCTAAAACAGATTCAGAAAATAGTACACTTATTATAGGTGAAGATTTTTATAAATAATATCAAAAGGTATCCTTATATTAAGGATACCTTTTATTTTTTAATATGTCTTTTTATCAAGCCAATAAATATTTTTTTTGATATAATAAATTTATATAACAAACTTATGAAAGGGTGAAGTTGTTTTGAAATTAACAATAGAACAAAAAATATTTATTACAATCATATTTTTAGCAGGTTTTATAAGTAGTTATTTTATGTTCTTTAATAAAACTGAATCGAATAAAGATTTACAAACAACAAATGTTACTCAAACTTCTAATAATAAAAATATTCATAGTGGTTCATATGGGAAAAATTTTTCTCCAACAGAAATAAGAGAAGAATTAAATCAAGTAGAAACAGATTTATATTCTTATAAAGAACAATTAAAATTATTAGAGTTAAGATTGGAAGAAGAAAATCAGCTAATTGAAGATATAAAAATAGAATTGAAACAAAAATCAACAATAAATATTTTTAATAATAATAATTGGTATGATATTTTTTCTATTTACCAAACTTATACTAAAAAAGAATCTGATATTGAATTTTTAAAAACAAGTTTAGAAGAGAAAGAAAAAGATAATAAAGAAAAAATGAAACAAAGAAATGAAATAAATGAAAAAATAAAATTATTAGATTCTAAAGAAAAACAGTTAAAAGAATATTTAACAAAAATTCTAAAAATTGATTCTTCTGTTGATTTTTCTGTTATTGATTCAAAAATAGAAATGGAAAATATAGACAGAATAAAAAAAGATAAAATTGATAATTTTATGAAAGATAATAAAATTGATATGTCTAGCATTATAGATAATAATAAAACTTATTCTTTATCTACTAAAGGTATGGTTGTCGCTAATCTTCCTCCTTTTATTATGCCTACTCACGGAACAATCACTTCTGATTTTGGGTATAGAACACACCCTATTTTTAAAACACAAAAATTCCATTCTGGTACAGATATAGGAGTTGATTATAACACTCCTATAAAAGCTAGTAATTATGGATTAGTTGTTTATTCTGGATGGTATGGCGGTTTTGGAAATACTGTTATTTTATCTCATGATGATGGTGTTTATACTTTATATGGGCATAATTCTGAAGTTAAAGTACAAGAAGGAGAAATGGTAAAACAAGGGCAAGTGATTGCTCTTGCAGGGTCTACAGGTTATTCAACAGGTCCACATTGTCACTTTTCAATGTGGATTAATAACGCTTTAGTTGACCCAATGGAACACGTTAATGATTAAAGAAAGTATAGGTGTAGGAAATGTTTGTAAAATTTTATAAACAAATTGTTTTATTCTCTTTTGTTTTTTTAGTAGTTTTATCTTCAAATTGTTTTGCTTATGATTTGCATGTAAATCCAACTGCTGAAATACCACAACATCAAACAGATGCAGTAGTTGAAGGAGTAAATAGAACATTAAATTATATGAGTACGGTTTATGGGAAAGGAATAGATAGAGATATTGTTATTAATGTAACCAGTAATTTAGGTGCTTCTTCTGTATTATCAAACAATGAAATTAACAATAATGTTGGTGGTAAATCAAAAGAAGGAGAAATAAATCTTGTAATA
>CACXEZ010000154.1 GCA_902766815.1 uncultured Erysipelotrichaceae bacterium
ATGACTAACATAATAAAAACCAATCCCAAATACCAAACTAATAACGAATATAGTAGCAAGTAGTTCAATCAAAGTAAAACCTTTTTTTCTCCTTTTCATCTACCTCACCTATCCTAACGATAGTATAACATACATTTTTTAATTTTCCTACAAAAAATAAATGAATACGACTAAAATATATACTTTTAAATTTGGTGATAATTAAAATATAGTGTTCTCGCCTTTATAGTATAAAAATA
The DNA here is from genome assembly GCA_902766815.1 of uncultured Erysipelotrichaceae bacterium. The sequence goes on from CACXEZ010000154.1 coordinate 240, forward strand.
TTTCTCTCATAATTTCAAAAAAGCTAGTGAATATCACTAGCTTAATGAAAGAATTTATTTATTCTCTTCTTTATCCTCTTTTAAAGTATTACTAAGTGTTATTCCTAAAGTAGCAACATTTTGTAAATCACTAGGTACAATAATCTTAGTAGCTTTACCATCAGCAAGCTTAGCCATAGCTTCCAAACTCTTTAAAGCAATAACTGATTTATCAGCCTTAGCCTCTTTAAGTAAACGAATACCATTAGCTTCTGCTTCCTTAATCTTAAGCAAAGCTAAAGCCTCACCTTCTGCTACACGAATAGTAGATTCCCTCTTAGCTTCTGCCCTTAAAATAGCACTCTCTTTCTCACCTTCAGCAATTAAAATACTAGATTTTTTCTCACCTTCAGCTTGCAAAATTTTCTCTCTTCTTTCACGTTCAGCACGCATTTGTTTTTCCATAGCTTCTTGAATATCTCTTGGTGGAATAATATTTTTAACCTCTACTCTATTAACCTTAATTCCCCAAGGATCTGTAGCTTCATCCAAAATACTTCTCATCTTAGAATTAATAATATCACGAGAAGTTAATGTTTGGTCTAATTCTAATTCACCAATTAAATTTCTAAGTGTCGTTGCTGTTAAATTTTCAATAGCATTAATAGGATTTTCTACTCCATAAGTATATAACTTAGCATCTGTAATTTGAAAATAAACTACTGTATCAATTTGCATTGTAACATTATCTTTAGTAATAACAGGTTGCGGTGCAAAATCCTTTACAATTTCTTTCAAAGAAACAACTCCAGCTACCCTATCAATAAAAGGAACCAAAAAATGAAGTCCATTTCCCCAAGTCTGATAATAAGACCCTATTCTTTCAATAACATAACTCTTAGCTTGTGGTACTATCTTAATACAAGGTACAACGAATATTACCACCAATACTAATAAAATAATAAATATCGTCATAATTTTACTCCTCCCAGCGTTTTACTTCTAATTTAACGCCTCTCATTTTTAATATTTTTACATACTCTCCCTTTTTAAGAGATTCCTGACTAAAAGCAGACCATTTCTTCCCATCTACCTTTACTTCTCCACCATCTATCTCATCAATATCCTCTGTAACAACTCCTTTCATTCCTATAATTCTATCCAAATTCGTTCTTTCTTTTTCTACCATAACTTTAGGTTCCAAATACTTTTTAATTAATAACATAAAAATAACCCCTAAAAGAACGAAAACACTAAATTGAATAGCAAAACTCTCTATAACAAGAGATAACAATAATGCAACAATTCCTGAAAAAACAAACCATATACTAACCAAATTAACTGTAGCCGCTTCAAAAATACCTAAAACCACTACCAAAATAAGCCAAAAATAAGTCATACTACAACTCCTTACTACAAAATATTCTATATTCTACCTCATTATAACATAAATCCTAACTTTTTGCTAATTTTTTTGTCAAAGAAGAAATATTCTCTTCTTCCAATTGTTTCTTTATCATTTTTAAATTTTCTAATAACAAAAGTCTTTCTCTCTGTAATCTAAAATCACTATCATTAATTTTATTAACTATTTTTTGATATGCCTTTGGATAAATCAATTTATATTTATCAATTTCATCAATCAATCTAGACAAAGTAAACTCAAATTCATTTCTAATCCAAACCACAACAGAAGAATGACTTTGAAATGAATGATCCAAATCATAAAAAGTGATTTTATTATTAACCCAATTAACATCATTTTCTTCTAAATACCTCATAAATAAATCAATCTTAGTAGAATAAGGTATTTCATTCATATTTCTTCTATCCAAAAATTTTATACTTCTATAAATAATTTTTTGACAAGCTCTAGGATAATAATCTTTAAACCTCAAAAATTCCTCTAAAAACTCATGCTTATATTTACCCATATTTCTAGAAAACCAAAGCATAATATCAGCGTCATCTTGACACTCCTTATCAATATCACAAAAATGAACTTTAACATTTCCTGAAGGAAATTCATATTCTTCTAAATAAATCATCAATAACTCTGTTCTTGTTCTTTCTTTTAAAGAATATATTCTATCCCCTGTTTTACGCCTATCTAATTTATAAAATATCTTCTCCTCATCAACATGATGATTCTTACAACTTTCTCTTATCTTTTCTAAAAAAGTATCTCCATTACTAATAAACTGCTTATAACACCAATTCTGAACATACACCTGATCATAATCATTTCCCCCAATATCACAAAATCTATCCTTTCCAGACAAATAACAATTTTCCAAAAAACGAACCATAACATCAATTCTTTGACTTTCTCCCAATCCTTTATTCTTTTTAGTATCTCTAGTAACTAGCCTTTGATAAGCAACAGGATAAAGATCTCTATATTCTAAATTTTCTTCATAAAACTTTGGATTAGTCTGAAGATATATCCCCATCTTACACTCATCCTGACTATCTGGATCAACATCACAAAATCTCAAATCTTTCCTTACATTTGGAATCCTATTATCAGGATGATTCAAATAACGCATAATCATCATCCCCCTATCCAAACGAACTCTCTTCTTATTTTCTTCACTATTTAAATTTATTCTTGCATTAATTCTATCACTTGCCTGAGGATAAATATCTTGATACTTATGAACTTCATTTTGAAACTGACACAAATTATCATGAAGTTCATGCGTAAGCCAAGAATATACCAAACGTTCAGGATATAAAGATAAATAATCCGGATCAATATCCCCAAAAGTTAATTTACTTTTATCCCTTGGAATGTCATGATCATTAATATATTTCATAAATAACCTCGTACGTTCTTTAAAAATCATTTCTCTATTCATAATTCCCCTACTTTCTCTTTAAATTTCTTACAACAGTAGAATTATCCATCTCTCCTAACTGATTTCTTAATTTTTTTAATTCTTCTAAGAAAAGTAATCTTTCTTTTCTAACTCTAACATCACTATCATTAATCTTATTCACTATCTTTTGATAAGCCCTTGGATAAACATTCTCATATTTCTTTATCTCTTCAATTAATTGAGGTAATCGAAATTGAAACTCATTACTAATCCAAGAAGTAACAAGTGACGTTACATCTAAGCGATCATCCAAATCAGAAAAGCTTAAACGGTAAAAAACCCAATCTCTATCACTTTTCTCTAAATATTCCATAAAAAGTATTAATTTATCAGAATAAGAAATAGCTGTCATCTTCCTCTTATTTAAAAATTTATTCCCTCTTGTCATAACTTCTAAATACCCTTGAGGATATTCTTTTTCAAATTCCAAAAATCGATCTAAAAACTTCTCCCCATATTTACAAATATTTCTAAGAAACCAACCAAAAACATTAGCATCATCATCCAACTTAGAATCAATGTCACGAAATACTATTTCCCCATTCAAAGAAGAAAACGTATGATCTTCTAAATACCTAACAAGAGCCCGAATTCTTTCTCTATCCTTTAAATATAAATTTCTAGCTCTCATTTTTTTACTATAAGTTCCATCAATTTTATGCATAACATCCAATAATGAAACATGATACTTATCACAAGCTTCTTGCAAATCTTCCATAAGTTTACAAGAATTCTCTTTTAATTGATGATAATACCAATTAAGAGCACATACTTTATCATAATCATGTCCCCCAATATCACAAAATCTATCAGTTGTTTTAATAGGATGATATTGTAAAAAAGTAACAAAAACTTTCATTCTCTCTTCCGAAATAGAATTATCATTTCTCTTATAAATTTTATAGTTTAACTTATCATATGCAATGGGATATAACTTACGATAAGAAGAATACATCTCAATAAATTCAAACTCTTTATGATGTAAACTTGTCTGGATCCAAACTCCAACTTTAGCAGTATCTTGAACACTAGAATCAATATCACAAAATCTTATACTACTTCTACCACCAAGTATATCAACCCCCGGATCATTCAAATACTTCATTAAGATCTTCATTTTGTCTTCCTTAGAAAGTGATAACTTATGGCCATCAATTTTATCCATTATCTTAAAATAAGCTTTATCATAAACTTCCTGATACTTACTAATTTCCATTTTAAATGTACTAAGTTTCTCTCCATAAATCTGTTCACACATCCAAGAAAAAACCAAACAATTTGGATATAATTCTAAGTATTTTTTATCAATATCACTAAATCTTAATCTATCTTTGCCACTAACAATATCATGATCATTAATATATTTCATAAATAATCTCGTACGTTCTTCAAAAATTTTTTTCTTATTTCCAACCATAACAATCCCCTTTTCAAGTTATCAAGTAGTTATTATATACAATAATAATCAGAAAATCAAGTGTTAATAGCAAAAATCAGTAAAATCGAGTGAAATTTTTTCTCATTGCAATTTTATTATAAATTGTTAAAATTTATAATAAAGGGATGTGTGATACAAATGA
>CACXEZ010000155.1 GCA_902766815.1 uncultured Erysipelotrichaceae bacterium
AGGAGAATTAATATGGCAAAGAAAGTAAAAGTAAAGAAAATAAAAAAGAAAACACATAGTGGATTAAAAAAAGCTTTAAATATTAGGCAAAGTGGTTCTATTTCTATAAAAAGTCAAGGTACAAGACACAATACTGGTAAAAATAGTGCCAAGAGAAGTAGACAAAAAAGAAAAAGTAACAGTTTAAATCAATCAGATTTAAAGAGAGTTAAGGATTTAATATAGAAGGAGTGTTAATAGATGACAAGAGTTAAAGGTGGCACTGTTGCACGTGCAAGAAGAAAAAAAGTACTAAAAGAAGCTAAAGGATACTTTGGAAGTAAACATAGATTATATAAGACTGCTCATGAACAGGTAATGCATTCAGGTCAATATGCTTTTCGTGATAGAAGACAGAATAAGAGAAACTTTAGAAAGTTATGGATTACTAGAATTAATGCAGCTTGTCGTGAAAATGATATTAGTTATTCTAAGTTTATTAATGGTTTAAACAAAGCTGGGATTGCTATTAATAGAAAGATGTTAGCAGAACTTGCTATCGATAATAAAGAAGCATTTGCTGATTTGGTATCTATTGCTAGGGATAGTTTAGATGATAAAACTTATGCTCCAAAAGAAGCAGAGAAAAAAGAAACTAAGAAAACTGTTTTAGAAGAAAAGGACGATACCAAAAAGAAAACTACTACTAGAAAGAAAACAGATACAAAAACTACAGAGAAAACAACAAAATCTGCAAAAACAACTACAAGGAAAACAACTAAAAAGACAGAGGAATAAGTTTAATTAAGTGTTCAACAAATATTTATGAGTTGGATACTTTTTTTGTATAGTAAAAAAATTCTATTGGCAATTTAGTAAAAAAATGATATACTACTATTATAGTAGGGTGATTGCAAATGGAGAAGCTTTTTAAGTCCTTAGATGAACAAGTAGAAATATTAAAAAGTAAAGGATTAATTCTTGAAGATGAGAATTATGTTAGAGAAGTTTTATTAAGAGAAAATTATTTTTTTATTAATGGGTATCGAGTTTTGTTGATGAATTCTTATTCAGATAAAACATTTGTTGTGGGAGCTACTTTTCATGAACTATATGGTATATTTTTGTTTGATAGGAGTTTTAGAAATATTTTGTTTAAGAATCTACTTATTATAGAAAATCAATTAAAGTCTGTTATTTCTTATCAATTATCTAAAAAGTATGGATATCGAGATAAAGATTATTTGAATCCTAAAAATTTTACTGCTGATAGGTTGAAAAATAGAAGAGTAAAAGATGTTATTGAAAAAATGAAAAGACAGATTCGGGTTAATGGTACTCATCATTTGGCTACTATGCATTATATGAATAATTATGGTTATATTCCTTTATGGGTATTGGTGAAGGTTTTGTCTTTTGGAATTGTTTGCGAGTTGTATTCTATTTTAAAACCAGAAGATCAAGCAACTGTTGCAGATGTTTTTGGGATTAGTACTACTTATTTAGAAAATTTTTTACCAATATTGTCTAATTATAGAAATTTGTGCGCCCATGAAGATATTGTTTATGAACATAGGACTGAGAAGGGTATTTTGAATACTTCATATCATCAAAAACTTAATATTCCTATGATGGATGATGAATATATATATGGCAAAAACGATGTTTTTGCAGTGTTGATTATTTTGAAATATTTGCTTAGAAAAGATGATTTTCGTTTGATGATGAAAGAAGTTCAGTATGAAATTGAAAAGTTAGATGGGGTTGTTGATTCTATTCCGGTTGAAAAAATATTGGATCAGATGGGAATTCCAAGTAATTATATGGATTTAATTGATTTATAGAAAGAGGGAAGTAATATGAAAAAAAGTAATGTTGGTGTTGTTTTGATTATTTCAGTGTTGTTATCATTTATATGTGGTTGTTTAGGAGCGTATGTTCTTATGTATAATATTCCTACTACGAATACCATAGTGGGTGTTAGTCATGGTAGTATTCTTTATAATGAAGATAATAGTATTGCGGCTGGAGTTTCTCAAGTTTATGATTCTGTTGTTGTAGTAGAGGGATTTTCTAATGATAGTTTAGTTTCTACAGGAACTGGGTTTATTTATAAGCAAGAAGGAGATACTTTTTATATTATGACTAATCATCATGTGATTAGTGGAGTAGATAAGGTTAGTGTCATATTGAGTGATAGTACAGAAGTGGATGCCGTGGTTAAAGGATCTGAAGTCTATTCTGATATTGCTGTATTGGCAATCAGTTCTGATAAGGTAAAGGCTGTTGCTGTGTTAGGTGATTCTAGTAAGCTTAATGTGGGAGATACTTTATTTACGGTTGGTTCTCCAGAGGGATCTACTTATGCTGGTACGGTTACAAAAGGTATTTTATCTGGAAAAGATAGATTAGTGGAAGTAGCCCTTACAAGCACTTCATCTAGTGATTATTATATGAAGGTATTACAGACAGATGCTGCCATTAATCCTGGTAATAGTGGGGGACCACTTTGTAATATTAATGGAGAAGTTATTGGTATTACTAATATGAAATTAGTAGATTCCACTGTTGAAGGAATGGGATTTGCTATTCCAATAGAAGATGCTTTACTTTACTCGGAAATTTTAGAGAAGGGAAAGAATGTTGTTAGACCATATTTTGGAATTGGAATGTTAGATCTTGATAATAGTTATTATTTGTGGCAAAGTGGTATTACGGTACCTAGTAACATAAAAGAAGGGGTTGTTATTACTCAGGTTGCAGAAAATTCTCCAGCTGCAGCAGCAGGATTAAAAAAAGGTGATATCATTTTGTCTTTAGGTGGAACTAAAATTACTTCTATTGCTGAATTTCGATATCAATTATATAAGCATAAAGTGGGAGAAGAAGTAGAGGTTGAATATTATAGGGGAAAGAAAGTAAATAAAGTAAAAGTTAGCTTGACTGAAAATAAATAATTTATGATTTTTAAGAGAAAGGGTGGAATATAGATGGGACAGATATTTGATAAGCTTTACAGTTGGATAGAGAAATTTGGCAGAAGAAATTTTATATTAGTTTTGTTTATTTTGTTTGTATTGATAGTATCTGGTTTTTATGCTACTTTTTCTCTTTTTACTTTTAGTGAAGGGGTTAGTATTGTTGATGGAGTTAAAACGTTAAAATTTGTTTTGGGTGATAGTTCTTTTGAGAATAGTATAACAATTGCTTCAGAAAGTAGTAAAAATATTGCTATTACAGTATCTAATAAAGATAAAATCGCTTTAAAATATGGTATTTATTATACCTCTTCTGATGATTTAGAAGAGGTTGAAATTGGATATTATCATTCTACTGAATATTTACCAATTGGAATCATTCAACCAGGAGAAGATTATGTTATTACTTTACAGATAGAGAATCATTCTAGTGATGCTAAAATTATTACTTTTGGAACTGTTTATGGATTTCCAAATGGTGGTGATCTTGTTTTAGAAGAAAATCAATATTTTTTAAATCAGAAATGGAATTTCCCTTTGAGTGAAGTTCAAAAAGGTAGCTATGTAGAATATGTTGGAAGTAATGGTTGTATAGAGGGGCAATGTGATGGGAAACTTATTAATCCTAATCAGGTAGATTCTTATGGTTTTTGTGGAAATGAAGAATATACTTATCAAACAGATGGATGGAGAGTTGCTTATGTTAGAAAGGGAATTACTTATTTAGTTAGTGCTGGAGCTGTAGAATGTATTCAAGAGATAAGTGATGAGGTGACTATGTTATTGGACGAGATAAATGAAAGAGCTATTCGATATTGTAATTTGGATTATGCTTATGGAATGGTATGTAATGAGAAGAGTGCTTGGAGTATTACTATTAATGATATTTATTATATTATTAATAGTAAGTTGGATATGGAATCTTGTTTAGAGAAGGAGAATAACAGTTCTTGTGGGTATCAGAATGATTTAGTTGATATTGGAGGAATTTATTGGTTAAGTAATATTGTCCAGAATAATTTATTATATTATTCTTCTCATCCTATGTATTATACTTTTAAAAAGACAGATATCGCTAAGGGAGTTCGACCTATTTTGAAGTTATCTGATAGTATTATTGTTGTTCGTGGAAGTGGAACGAAAGATGATCCTTATCAAATTAGAAATACGGTCATGCCTGATTATTAATATACTGTTATTTATCATGGTAATGGGGCGAGTGATGGTGATACTGAGGATAGTATTCATCAGAGCAATGTAGTAAAGAAATTAAATAAGAATGGTTTTAATCTTAGTTATCAGATTAGGCTGTCTGATATTGCTTCGTTTGATGATTCTTATTGTGATGCTGATGGTAATTGTTATGAGTCTAGTGTGGAAGAAGTTCAAAATAAGACTGCTAAGTTTTTAGGATGGTCTTTTAATGAACAGGGTGATGAGGCTATGTATTTGGATGAAGAAGAAGTAGTTAATTTATCTTCTTCTAGTAGTGAGAGTATTGTTAATTTATATGCTATATGGGAATATGATAGTTTCAGGTTGCCTGATATACAAGAAAGAGATGGATATGAAGTTTTAGGATGGTATACGAATCGTGATAGTGGGGAAAAGGTTGGAGATCCGGGAGATGAATATACTAATTTGGATAAAGTTACATTATATGCTAGATGGAAAGAGAAAATTTAGTTTGTAATATTGGTATATTAGGTAATATTGATAGGGGGAGAGTTTCTATTTTACATCTCTTCCTTTTTTTGTTATAATGTTGTATGAAAGAAGGGCATGGTATGAAAGTTAAGTATCAATTATTACATCAAAGTGGAAAAGCACGTTATGGGACTTTGAGCACTAATTATGGGACTTTTGAAACTCCTATGTTTATGCCAGTTGGCACGCAGGCTACTGTTAAGACATTAGAATCACGAGAACTAAAAGAAATGTCTTCGGCTGTTATTTTATCTAATACTTATCATTTATGGGTAAGGCCAGGAGAGGATATTGTAGATAAAGCTGGAGGGCTACATCAATTTATGAATTATGATGGACCTATTTTAACCGATTCTGGTGGATTTCAAGTCTTTTCGTTGGCTAGTCCTAAAAATATTTCTGAGGAAGGAGTTCATTTTAAGAATCATTTAAATGGGGAATCTTTGTTTTTAACTCCTGAGAAATCTATTCAAATTCAGAATAAATTAGATAGTGATATCGCAATGAGTTTTGATGAATGTATTCCTTATCCTGCTAGTTATGAGTATGCGAAGCAAAGTACTGAAAGGACTTTAAGGTGGGCGGAGAGAGGGAAAAAGGTTCATTCTAACGAACGACAAAGTTTATTTGGTATTGTTCAAGGAGGAGAATATCGAGATTTAAGAGAATGGAGTGCTAAGGAAACTGTTAAGCTTGGGTTTGATGGCTATTCTATTGGTGGTACTTCTGTTGGTGAAGATAAACCTACTATGTATCAGATGATTGAGGATGGTATTCGTTATTTACCAGAAGATAAACCTAGGTATCTGATGGGAGTTGGAGAACCTATTGATATATTAGAAGGAGTTGAGAGAGGAATTGATATGTTTGATTGTGTTTTACCTACTAGATTGGCAAGACATGGTCATGCATTTACTAGAGATGGTAAAATTAATCTTAAAAATGCTCAATATAAAGAAGATTTTACTGTTGTAGATAAGGATTGTGATTGCTATTGTTGTAAGCATTATACTAAAGCTTACATACGCCATTTGATTGTGGCTAATGAAACTTTAGGACAGAGATTGTTATCTATTCATAATGTAAGATTTTTAATTAGATTGACAGAAGAAATTAGAAAAAGTATTCAAGAAGATATATTTTTAGAATATAAGAAGGATTTTATTAATAGATATTATGGTGAATAAAAGGGAGGAATTTATTTATGAAAAAGTTTGGAGATTTGATTAAAAGGCATAAGATATTATTTTGTATTTGTTTGTTAGCGTTTGTTGTTGTGATTGTATTATTTTATATTTTCTTTAGTTTGTTTATTGGAAGTGGCGATCCTTATGGAGATAGATTAAAAGGAATTTCTAGTGTCAAGATAGATAATAAAGAAAAGGAAGAAGTTGTATCTTTTTTAAAGGAAAAAGATGGTGTAGAGGATGCTAGTGTTAGAATTCAAGGAAAGATTATTTATATTCATATTAAAGTAAATGAAAATGTATCTTTGGAAGAGGCAAAAGGATTTGCTAATGAAACTTTAGATAAGTTTCAGGATGATGAGAAGAAGTATTATGATTTTGGATATTTTTTAAATCAAGATAAAGAGGATGGTTTTGTAGTAACGGGTACTAAAAATGCAAATTCTTCCGATATTGTTTGGATTAAAAGTTAATTAGTGAAGAGGATAGATTTATGAAAAATAAGAAGAGAAATACTATTATTACTTGTATTATTGTTGGCATTGTTTTATTGATTGGTTGTGTATTATTCTTTTTAAACCATAGTGTTGTAGATAATGGACTATCTGTATTAGAAAAGAAATGGATAACGGATCATGCTAATCAAGTCATTGATGTTCAGGTTTATAATGATGTTCCTGTGTATGGCTATAATGGGAATGGAATTAATTTTGATTTTTTAGATTATTTTACTGAAAAGTATCATATATCTTTTAATAAGATTTCTTATTATCAGTCTATTCAAAAAGAGAAGAATGATTTTGGGTTTTTTATATTGGATGATGATGAAAAAGTAGGAAAACAGGATATTGTATTTCATACGGATCATTATGTTGTTGTGGCTTTGGATAAAAATGTACATGTGGATATAGATAATATACAAAAATTAGGAATTTTAAAAGAAGATAGTACTATTATGGAGAATTATTTTTCTCAAGATGTAGAACTAGTTATTTATGATAATGTGCAAGATATGATTGAGGGGATTAATAGTGAGGAAGTTTCTTATGTTAGTATTCCTATTTTACAGTATATGGATAAAATATTAGAGAATCAGTTAGATATTGTTTTTCATTTAGAAGACTTAAAGAAAAACTATGTTTTTAGAATTTTAGATGAGAATGTTTATGAAATTATGAGAAAGACTTATTTGGAATATTTACAGAAAGATTATATGGAAGACTATAGTAAAAGTTATTTGTCTATTTATTTTAATTCTACTAATACAAATGATATTTCTAGGAAGAATTATAATTCTAAAATTTATCATTATGGTTATGTGGTAAATATGCCTTTTGAGAATGTTTCTGGTAAAGAGTTTGTTGGAACTATTTCTAATTATTTTATTGAGTTTGAGCGTATTTCTTCTTCAGAAATAGAGGTAATTCAGTACTCTAGTATTGATGATTTAAAGAGCGCTATGGTTAGTGGAGAAGTGGATTTTGCTTTGTCTAATTTTGATTATCAAAATTTGAACCTTAATTATGTAACTACTAATACTATTAGAGATTTAGAGTATTTAGTGTTAAGTAAAAAAGATTATAGTATTAATTCTATTAAAGGATTAACAGGGCAGATAGTTTCTGTAATAGCTGGTAGTAAATTATATTATTTGTGTAAAGAGGATGGAATAGAAGTGAAAACTTTTTCTAATACAGATGATCTTCTTCGAGGGGTAAATGATGAATCCATTGTCTTGTTAGATTTTGAAACTTATCAATATTATAGAGATAATAAATTAAAGGATTATCATATTCTTCTTAGGGATACGATTCAAGATGGGTATAGGTTTATTTTGAATAGTAGTAATGATACTTTTAATAAATTATTTCAATTTTATGTAGATAGTACAGATTATAATGATTTTATGTATCAGTATCGTACTGATATTGGAATGGATTATGGAATTATTAATTTAAAGGTTATTATATTTATTGTCGCATTAGTTTTGTTTTTAGTGGCTACTATTATATTTATGAATCGAAAAAATGTTACTAATATTGTTCCAAAGAAAGAAGATAGATTAAAATATATTGATCCAATGACTTCTTTAAAGAATAGAAATTATTTAAATTCACATATTTATTCTTGGGATGATAATGTTATTTTTCCTCAGAGTGTTATTGTTTTTGATTTAGATCATATTAAGAGAGTTAATGATAAATTTGGAAGAGAGGCTGGAGATGAAATTATTAAGAAAGCGGCTAGTATTTTAATTAATCAACAGCTTGAAAATACAGATATTATTCGTAGTGATGGGGATGAATTTATTATTTATATGGTTGGATATGATGAAAAACGGGTATCTGAGTATATGAAGAAGTTATTGAAACTTATGAGAGATATCCCTAAAGCTTTAGGGGTAGAAGCTGGATATAGTATGATTTATGATGAAGTAAAGACAGTAGATGATGCTATTAATGAAGCTATTTTAATGATGATGAAAAAGAAAGAAGATAAGTAAGGGTGAAACAATGAAGAAGATAAAGTTTTATGTAAAACGTGCATTTTCTACTTTTAATCAGATGGAAATGAGAATTTTACCTGGTAATATTGCATTTTTCTTTGTTATGGCAATGATTCCTATGATTACTATTTTGATTTCTTTTTCTTCTTATTTTCATATATCTATGGATACCATTATAGCTTTTATTCAGGATGTTGTTCCGGGAGAAGCTAGCAGAAGTATTATTGAAGTTATTTCTGGTAAGGGGTTTGATAGTAGTGTGGGAGTATTTAATATCATTGCTTTGGTTTCTGCTTCTAATGGTACTTATGCTATTATTAATGCTTCTAATACTTTGTATCAGGTTGATAAGAGGGATGTTTTAAAAGATAGGATAAAATCGGTTGTATTGTTGTTTATTTTGTTGTGGTTGATTTTATTCTTAATTTTAGTTCCTATGTTAGGAGATAAAATTTTAGGGTTATTTGGGAATATTGTTATTGTTGAGAATTTAAAGTTTATTTATCGATTATTAAAATGGCCTGTTACTATTTTTTTGGTCTATATGAATTTGAAATTGGTTTATACTATTGCACCTAGTAAAAATATAAGAAGCTATAGTACTACTTATGGTGCTATATTCACGACAGTTATTTGGACAATTGCAACGGCAGTGTTTAGCTATTATTTAAAATATTTTGCTAATTATAATGTTATTTATGGTAATTTATCTAGTATCATTATTTTAATGATGTGGCTTTATATTATTAGTTATGTTTTTGTTATAGGAATTGCTATTAATGTTACAAATTTAGAAGAAAATTAATATAAATTTAGTTTATTATTGAGTGGGTATGTTAAAGATAGGTAAAAATTCTTAAAAGTTCTTTTTAAGAATTTTTATGTTGTTTATAGTATTTAAATTAAATGTGTGTTATAATTTTTTTAATGATAGGAGTGATAGTTGTGGAACAGAATAAGAGAAAAGTCGATATATGGAATATTCTTTTAGTTGTTGTAGCTGTTATATTGATTGGAGGATTTATTTTTTATTTATTTAGTTCTAGTACTTTTGCTAATAGTAATAATCCTTTTATTCAAAATACTTCCTTTAGTACTTTAAAGTTAGATGAGATGGCATATGGGAGTACTGTTTTTGATTCTAGTAATTTAGAATTAAGAACTATGTTAGATAAGGATGTTAGGGCTAGTTCTAATCAAGTTATTTATATTTCATTTTTGGTTGGGGGAAATGAAAATAATAATGCAGAAGATCCAGTATACGATATTGCATTACAGGATTTAGAAGTGGATTGTGATTTAATTAGTCCTTATGTAAAGTGGAAATTATTAAAGAATGGGAAAGAGATTTCTAATGGTAGTTTGGATTATCAATTTGATACTATTCGTAATGGTAGGTTAGTTTTGACACCTATTCAACAGGATTTAAAAAATTATAGTAAAGATAAAAGTACTTATGATCATTATGAATTTTATCTTTGGTTATCTGACTCTTGCCAAGAAGAAGATATAGAATTATGTGATAATAGTGAAGTTCAAAATTATTTACTTGGTAAAAAGATTCGTGGAAAAGTTGAAGTGGAATTATATAGTAAGACTAAAAAAGAATTAGTTAGGCATCCAAGTGATATATTGGATACTAATACTTGTATTTTAAATCAGTAATTATTTTTTAGTTTATTCTTTATTGACTTTAAGATATAAAAAATAGTATAATTTTGGTAGATAAAGTAGGATAAGGTGGTATGATATGAGTAAACTGTTAGTTAAATGAGGGGGGGGTCAAAAATCTTAATTTAGAACTAGTTTTTGATCTTTTATTTGTTTTTGGAGTAGGAAGTGCTTTGAGATGAATAGAAGAAAAATTTTTGGTTCTATTATTGGAGTAATTTTATTTTTAATTACTATTTTGTCTTTTACTTATGCTTTTTATTATTGGAGAAGTGGTAATACTATTATTACTTTTAATATTAGTGATTCTCAGTTTTATTGTGAAACAGATGTAGATTCTTCTGTTAGTTCTTTATCTCCTGTTTTAGATTATAAAGATGGGAGTTATCAGACTTTTAAGGTTAATAATATTGGGGGAA
>CACXEZ010000156.1 GCA_902766815.1 uncultured Erysipelotrichaceae bacterium
ATCAGAGTAATTATTATTTGCTTGTTTAGATTTCCAACAATTCATTTCCAACCATCTATCATTATCAGATAATAAGAAATCTAAAGCTGGCAAGCCTTTATCTCCTGTATTCGTATTAAATTTAACTTTTACTTTCCCTTTTGAACTGACTTCTTTAAAAAAATCATCGAATTTTATCATAACAATCCCCCTCATTTTTATTTGTGTTTATGAGTTTTTTTCAAAAAATCTTCTATCAAGATTAGCAAATTTCATATAATGTGGTAGCCAAGCTAACTCTATAGTTCTAGTATCTCCTCCTCTATTTTTAGCTACTATTATGTCTGCTACATTTTTTCTTTCACTATCTATATAATAGTAATCATCTCTATATAAGAAAATTACAACATCAGCATCTTGCACCATAGCAAAACTTGAATATTCAAAATCACTTAGTTTTGGTCTTTTATCCTCTCTTTCTTCAACATTACGAGAAAGCTGTGATAAAATAATAATTGGAATATTTAGCTCTTTTGCAAGATTTTTTAATGATAAACTAATTCTAGAAATTTCTTGCTCACGTTTAAGACTTTTATCACCTTGTATTAACTGTAAGTAATCTATTACTATTAATCCAACATCTTTCTCAAGCTTTAATTTTCTACATTTATCACAAATTTCTATTATAGAAATACATGCTGTATCATCTATATAAATTGGTGCATTTGAAATAGATTCTATCGCTGATGCAAGTCTCTTTTCTTTATCATCCCTCAAAAATCCTGTTCTAATTTCATTGCTATCTACTAATGCTTCACTACATATAATTCTATTTCTAACTTGTTCTTTAGACAACTCTAAATTAAAAATTGCAACTTCTTTTTTGTCTTTTATTGCTACATTTGTAGCAATATTTATTGCAAACGCAGATTTACCCACTGCAGGCCTTGCTCCAATTACAATTAATTTCGGTTCATCTAAATTTACTAACTCATCTAAATCTCTAAATCCTGTTTTCATTCTTTTATCTCCTTATTTTTATCCTATAAACAAACCATTCAATACCATTTTTTAACAAAATAATATATCTAATTATTTATATTACTTATCTTTTATCTTCTTCATTTAGTCCTGCTAATTTTAACCCTTCTACTGAGTATAATCTAAAGTAACGATCATTCTTTTGTTGTTTTATGTGATTACAACTATCTAAAAATAAATCTAAGCCAATTTCTCCTTTTAGTACACTGCTAACAGCTTTTAAAATTCTTTGTATTCCTTTTAATTCTTTCGTACAATATTCCCAACTATCATATTTAAAAACATTATCTATCCATAAATGGCCTTCATCATTTAATACATAACAATGTCCTTGCATATCACTACTATCAAAATTTTCTTTTAACATTTTCTCTTTTAAGTCTGCACTTTCTGTTATTAAACTTTCTAACACAAAAATCTTATCATTATACTGTAGTAGATCCCCTCTTTTAAATGGATTTGGAATATTTAAAAATATGTTATTTATATTTAAGTCTATATCGTGCCAATCACCCATATAAATATGAGTTAACACAAGATTTTTATTTATTACCTTAAATCTTGCAGCAATTTTATAATTGTCTTTGAAACTCTTTTTTATTATTTCAAATTTTGTTACTGGTCTTATAGAATCTTCTTTGTTTATATATTCATCATATATGCATTGTTTAATCTCCTCAAAACTTCTTCTGCTATCATCTATTTCATTATTAGTTAAATACTTTCTTAAATAAATATGATATTCATGATATGTATATATCACATCATCCTCTTTTTTTAATAATAATTCTCGTAATTCTGTTAATCTTTTTATTTCTTCTTCTATCATTGTTTTTACGCTGTCATAATGTTCACAATTAATTCTTTTAGCCACTTCCATATCTGGATAATTTTGAATAAGCTCATTATATGCTTTTATTCTTTCATCAACGCTCATACTCTCATTTCTATAAATTAAAACTGCAAGTTCTTCAGTATTAAATTGATACTCTATTTTTCTACAATACTCACTTATTGCATTTGAATTTATTAAATTATACACATCCATATTATTTTAACTCCTTATGTCACAGATTAATATTCTAAAAACACTTCATAAAAATATACATTAAAATTACTATCTCTTTTCTGTATATTTCACTTGTTTCATATTCACAATCACAATATTTATTAAATATTTTCATTTGTTCTTCGTTTAAGTCTAGTTTTTCAATTAGCTCATTTTTCTTGTTTAGTTTCTCTATGTATTCATCTATTGGAATAATCTCATCTATTGTATTTTTTAATCCTCTAAAAAACAAAATTAGCTCATCAGTATTAAAGCTGAACTCAAATTTTGTATTAAAAGTTCTATCAAAATGTCTTAAGTAATTTATAATTTCATCTCTTTCAAAATTCTCCATTTGTTTTCTCCTTTGACTTTTTTAGTATTTCTTTTAGATTACAAACTTCTTGTCTAAATTTTTCATCTTCCTTAATTTGATGTTCCTTCATATACATAAGAGAATCGTAAGTCCAAGCAGCGGGGACATCATTATTAAATTTTCTCCTTATTGTAGAAAGATTAATCTCTTCTATATAACATATATACATTGCAATTCTTCTCTTAAAACGATTTTCTTTAGAAGGTTTTGTTAAAGCGCTTTCTTCTACATTAAAATAATTTGCAACTACTTTGATTATAAAATCACAATATTTTGCTTTTTTATTCAATTCTTCTCTAATTAATTTAAACTCGTTTTCATATTTTTCAAAATTTATAGAATCCATTTACTTTCACTTCTCTCTTTATTATTCTCAAAAAAATAGTTCATAGGTACTAGAGTTGTCTTTAGTACTTATGAACTAATTATATTAAAATTTATTAAATCTTCAATACCCCAGGTCACCAGTTGCTTTTATTAATATTTTTTCTTCGCATTTTCAATAATTTCTTTTATTTCCTTTCTTAATGAAACAGGTTTAATAATTTCTACCTCTCTTAAATTCTTCAAAGCCCAATATAAAAATCCATTTCTATCTGTATCAAGTATCAGTCTGAATGTATTTTCATCA
>CACXEZ010000157.1 GCA_902766815.1 uncultured Erysipelotrichaceae bacterium
CTAACTGCTTCTAATCCTTCCAAAACTTGAATATCCGAAGCGTCATAATGTTCATTATTCATTTTTGCATTCCTTCTTTCCATCAGTAACTATTTCACCATTCTCTACATGAAAAACACGAGCTTTATTTACTAACTCGTCATCAATTAAATCAATATCCGTAGTAGTAATAATAGTTTGAACATCATCTAAAATATATTGTACTAACCTATTTCTCTTTTCAACATCTAATTCACTAAAAATATCATCTAAAAGTAAAATAGGATAATCCCCATCTTTTTCTTTGAATATTAATACTTCAGCCAACTTAAGAGCTAGTATGGCAGCCCTAATTTGTCCCTGAGATCCATAAATAGCTAATTCTTTATCTCCCAAACGAAATTCAAAATCATCTCTATGTGGCCCAATTATAGTTGCTCCATAAATTTTTTCTCTCTCATAAGAAGAAGTCAACTTATCCATCAACTGCTGAACCATCATTTCCTTTTCATCAATTTTAGGAACATTAGCAATATATACAAAATGTAAATGATCAAAGCCCATAATCTCACGATAAATTTGAGACAAATATTGATTAACCTTAGAAACAAATTGTTGCCTTTCTAATACAATATCCACAGCCAAAGAACAAAATGTTTCATTTAATTTATTTAAATAAATTTTATTATATTCACTTAAATACGCTACATTCTTTAAAAATTGATTTCTCTTTTTCAATATTGCATTATAATTTTGAAGCAAATTAACATATGAATTAGAAAACTGACTAATAACCATATTAATGCTTTTTCTTCTAACACTTGGACCATCTTTAACAAAATTAACATTATATGGACTAAAAATTAATACTTTAATTCTAGAAATATATTCACTATACTTCTTCATCTCAACTCGATTAACCTTTAACTTCTTAGAACTATCTGTGATTATAACCTCTAATTGATTTTTCTTATCACCATCCAAAAAAGTGGCTTTCAATCTAGAAAATTCTTCTCCGTCTTTAATCAAATTCTGATCCTTAATATTCATATACGATTTTGTGAGAGCTAAAACGAATACTGATTCCAATACATTAGATTTTCCTTGAGCATTCTTCCCAATAAAAATATTTAAATTAGGAGATAACGTAATATCTAAATCTTTATAATTACGATAATTTTTAAGGTTTAAATTTTCAATTTTCATTATCTTTAAAATCTCTCGTATTCATCTTACTTCACCAAACCTACCAAATATTTATACATTTAAAATTATACCACAAAATGCTAAAAATACAAAGCAATTTTCTGATTTTTTTTCATTTGTTTTCCACAATTTTTCTTTACACTGTGGAAAACTTTCTTCTAAAGAAAAAAAGAACATATAGTTTTAGCAAGAATTCTCTTCTAAAATCATACATTCATTTTTTATAAAATTCTTTCGATTTAAAAGAATTTTTTCTAATTTAATACATCGTATAATTTGATTGTCTACTAAATTATATTTACACCCTACTTTAACAGTAACATTCTGATGAAAATAAAGTACTGTGGAAATTTCATTAAATTTAGTATACTTTACCAGATTTTGATAAGATATCCAAATAGAACTCTCTCGAATACAACTAGAAGTTGGAAAAAATATAATACATCTACTATCTTCAATAACAATAGGAACTTTCATTTCAATGCCTATTAAAGACTTCGTTCCTTCCTTTCTTCCCTCATAGCTACTACCAAAAAATAAGCAACTATCTTCAATAATTTTACGAGTAGATTTCTTTACTATAAATTCACCTCCATACTCATACACTTTAGACTTACGAATTCCAATTGGAATAATTACAAGTGTATCTACATTAATTTCATAATTTTCTTGTTCCATAAATAATCCCCCTTGTACAGATTTCTTCCTGTACAAAATACATTAAAGCACAAAATAATGTAGAATTTTGTAGAATATTGTCGACAAAAATAAAAAAAATAGTGTTTTTTCACTATTTTAGTAAGTTTTAATCGGTAAAACCAATTGAATTAAAGAATCATCTTCATTAGATTTAATAATAATTGGGCTATTATCGTTATTCATATACATTGTAACATGAGAAGTTTCAAAACTTTTAATACTATCTAACATATATTTAGAACTAAATGAAATAGAAATCTCATCTTGACTATCTACAGACATTTTTTCTTCTACCTTACCAATTTCAGGAGAATTAGAAGAAATAATCATTTCTTGATGTCCTAATTCCAATTTAATAGTATTTTTATCACGATCAGATGTAAGTAAAGAAGCACGATCAATCATGTTAAATAATCCATTGCAATCACATTCAACTTGTACTAAGAATTCATTTGGAATAATAGCTGAAGTTGCAGGATAAGTCCCACTAAGTAATCTAGACAAAAACAATATGTTTTTATATTTAAATAATATTTTATTTTCAAAAATATGCAATTCTAAATTTTCATCTCCATCTATGATAATCTTATCTAATTCCAATAAATTTTTACCAGGAATAACAATATTAATATCATTATCCAATTCTCTATCTAAAATAATACTCTTTTTAGCAAGACGATAAGAATCAGTAGCAATAACTTCCATCAAATCTCCTTCAATTCTAAAATTAATACCTGTTAGTAAAGGTCTAGATTCGTTTTTAGAAGTTGCAAAAAATGTTTGAGAAATAATTTTCTTAATTAAATTAGTTTTCAATATAATTGGTTCCTTCGTTTCAGTCAAATCTAAATTAGGAAATTCATTAGAATTAACTCCATTTAAATTAAATTCTGTGTTGTCTGTACTAACAATCATTTTATTACCATCCATAACTTCAATTGTAATGCTAGTATTAGGTAGTTTCTTAATAATTTCAACAATGTACTTACCACCAATAACAATACTTCCATACTCTTCTATTTTTTCAATATCCCCTGTTGGAATCAAACATCTAATCGATATATCAGTATCACTAGCAGATAAATATAAACCTTCTTCTGTTAAATCAAACTTAATACCTGTTAAAATTGGTATTAAATTTCTTGGTGATATCGCTCTAGATGCATGATAAAGACTTTCTAATAAAATCTCTTGTTTAATTATAAATTTCATTTTCATTCCCTCTTTCAAAAAAATATTTATTTATTTATTATATTATTTTTTATTATCTTTATTATAGTGTTGAAAACTGTGGAAAACTTATAAATTAGTTTATTATATATAGTATTTTTTTTCCACAAAACAGTGTGGATAAAGTGCATTTTTATCCACTATTATCCACATTTATCATGTGGATAACATATCTTTTAGTTCTTTTATAACTACTTTCAATTGTTCATTAGTTTTTAAATCACTTTCTATTTTACGATAAGAGCTCATAATAGTAGAATGATCTCTTCCACCAAAATAAGTTCCAATTTTTGGAAAAGATTCATTAGACATCGTTCTACACAAATAAATAGCAACTTGCCTAGGATAGTTAATATTTTGACTTCTTTTTTTGCCTTTTATATCATCTAAAGTAATTTTAAAGTAATCACACACAATAGTTTGGATTCTATGAACGTCATTTTTGTAAACGCTTCTATCAGTCAATTGATCTTTCAAAGCATCTACTGCAGTATCCAAATCAACAGTTCCTTTATTCATCATTAAAGCGTAAGCAAAAACGCGAGTAATTGCTCCTTCTAACTGCCTCACATCGGAGGCAAAGTTATTAGCAATATATTCAATCACTTCTTTAGGAACATCTTTAGCCGATTCTTGGTGAGCAATTTTTCTTTCTATGATACTCATTCTAAGGTCAAAATCAGGAGGAGTAATATTAGCGGTAAGCCCCCAATTAAATCTAGTAAGTAACCGATTTTCTAAAGTCTTTAAATCATCAACAGAACGATCTGAAGCAATAATAATTTGTTTATTTTCGTTATACAATTCATTAAATGTATGAAAAAATTCAACTTGCCCTTTAGTAGCATTACCTAGAAACTGAATATCATCTATCATTAAAACATCAATATTTCTATACTTACTTTTAAAATTATCTATTTTATCAAAATTATCTTTTTCATTAGACCGAACTACTGCATTAATAAAATCATCAACAAACTTATCACTAGATATATATAGTACTTTCAAATTAGTATTTTCTAAAATATAATTTCCTATTGAATGCATTAAATGAGTTTTACCAAGACCACTTTTACCGTATAAAAATAATGGATTATAGGCTTTTCCAGGCTTTTCTGCGACAGCCATAGAAGCAGTAAAAGCAAATCTATTAGAAGGACCAACCAAAAAATTATCAAAAGTATAATCTTTATTTAAATTAGCTTCTTCAGAAGTTTGATTTCTTATATTGGATCGATCTTCTACAATAATATCATCAGGAGTAGACTCTATTTTCTCAAGTAATACTTCATCTTTTTCCAAATTCCATTCTTCTTCAAGTAAAAATTTAAAAGTAAATCCACTCCCTATGATACTAGAAAATTTCTCTTCAATAATATCTGTATAATTCTCAACCAAATGTTTTTTATGAACTGGCATCGGAACAACAATAGTAGCAACATTATTTCGTAAAGATACTAATTTTGTATCGCGAAACCATGTTTCATAGGATAGTGAAGAAATACTTTCTTTTATATTGTCAAGAAAATTGTTCCATAAAGATTCAACATCCATACATACTCCTCCTAACTGCATAAAAACATTTTAACATAAAAAAATTTTTTGTGTAAATATTTCATTATAGAGTAACAAAAAAAATAATTTGTGGAAAATATGTGGAAACTTTTCTTTTTAAAATTAAGAATTCAACAAAATTCCACCACAAGTAAAAGCCTTGTATAAAAAGGGACTGCTGAAGTTTTCAACAGAAATAAACAGTATTAGCAAACAAGCAGCTGTGGAAAACTTTTTCCTCAAAGTGGAATTATGTGGAAAAATATGCTGTATAAAATCTAAATGTATATAAAATAAAGGTTTCAAAAAAAGCGTTACCTGTGGAAAACTAAAAAAATTTTAAAAAAAAGAAAATAATTAATATAAAATTATTCTCAATTAATTGATATTATTGTTCCAATCAACCATCCATTTATTATAAATAGAAGCATTAGAACTATGTGGTTCAGGATTAGGAATTTGCATTTTAACAATCATAGGTATTTTCATCATTTTTCCAAAAGCAACACAGGTACCAGCCTGCAAAGACTTTTGTTTTTCAATAACATCAGAACTGATATTAGGAACCATTTTCCTAATATACTCTAAATCACTTGGGTGTGTAATTTTAAAAATCAAAAAATTAGTACATTGAGAAATTACTGTTTCACTAAGCTCAGTCGGTCTTTGTGTAATTAAATCTAAAATAACCCCAAATTTTCTACCTTCTTTAGCAATTCTTTCAAAAATATTATAACCTAATATATTAATATCATTATCATTTTGCACGTAACGATGTGCTTCTTCAAGCATTAAATGAAATGGCATAGCACCTCGATCCTGTAATCCTTTACAGAACTTAAAAATAATACGGCAATAAACTTTTACTAATGCTTTAGCAAATCTATCATCTATATCTTCCAAGACAAAATTAATAATTTGTGCTCTTTTTGTCTGGCCAACCATAACAATATTTGTAATAAACTCTGATATAGAGCAAAATTGCTCACATTGGAATATTTGTTTATAACTACTATTGTTAATAGTATGAAGCTTAACTTTTAAAGCCATTGCTTCAGAAGATGTTTTTTCATTTAAAAGCAAACCTTCACTAATTAAAGCAAAATTAAGTGCAATTTCTAAATCATCTAAAGTAAAATAAGTAGGAACATAATCTTCATTCCACTTTGTATCGTTATCAATAAATTTTTGAATATATTCAGCAATTAAAACCCGTTCAGCAAATTCTCCCCTACTATCTATTTCAAAGCATTTACGAAACTGTCTAGTATAACCAACACCAGGAACATCTACATCCAAATTCAATTCTTCCGTATGACAACTTTCTAAAATAGAAAATATTTGATCACGAATACGTCCAGGAGTTTGATTAGTATACAAAACTGAAACAATAGCACTAGCAATCAAATGATTTTTATAACGGTGTGATTCCTCATCATTTCTAGCAAAAGTAGATACTAAACTTAACATCTTCTCAATAATAGAAAGTTGAGAATATTCAGTAACATCTAACAAATTAGCGTAATCATCTACTGTAAGTAACCATAACGGCAAATTAATTTTATTACCAGATTGTCCATGAATAGAATACATCTTGTAATTGTAATTAACATTAAGACTATTAATAGATTTAAAAGCATTATCATATTCATCAGTATTATTAAAAATAAAAATATTACTATTAAATGGAATCTTGTCAGGTATATTAAATAAATTCTGTACAAATCTAGACATCCCATATGTTTTACCACTACCAGTATTTCCAAAAAAAGCATTATGATTACTCCACATATCATCAATATTAATTTTTATAGGGCAGTCATTATATAAAGGGGATAAACCTAAAACCATACTCTTATTATCGTTTTTACCAACTAGTTCATCCAACTCTTCTTGATTTATCAATCGAGTAGCAGCAGCTAAACTAGGTTTTCGAATAATACCACTATAAAATTTTCCATCAATAAATTCTCCCAAAAATGAAACTTTAATCTGTCCA
This sequence comes from uncultured Erysipelotrichaceae bacterium, assembly GCA_902766815.1. The sequence continues at coordinate 6,668 of CACXEZ010000157.1, forward strand.
TCGCTAACTTCCTCTACCTCACCTAAAATTTTCTTTGAATCATCTTCAAATATCAAATTCATATTAAGTAAGTCATCATTTGTATTTCCTTCAATACGAACAATGGCATAATTTTTACTAATATTAACGAGTTCTTTAAACATATACACACCTCCTAGTATATAAATAATTTTACCACAAAAACTAATAATAACAAAGTAAAAACAAAATATTTTAGAATATTAATTAGTGATACTAGTTAAAAATGTTCATATAAATGTAAATACTTAATAAAAAAACAACGTATTAAGTCATTAAAAATCAACAAAATTTAGTAAATAACAATAATTTTAACCCAGGATAAAAACATGAAATTTTTTTAAAATGAGATTAAACATTTGTAATTAATGGATTTAATCTCTTTTTCTTTATAAAAATTTGTA
>CACXEZ010000158.1 GCA_902766815.1 uncultured Erysipelotrichaceae bacterium
ATAATTATCAAAAAATATTAGATATTAACCCAGATATGATTGTAACCTGTGCCTACGGCCAAATCATTCCAGAAGAAGTAATTAATTACCCAAAATACGGTTCCATTAATGTTCATGGTTCCCTACTACCAAAACTAAGAGGCGGAGCCCCTATTCACTGGGCTATTATTAACGGAGAGAAAGCAACAGGTATTACAGTCATGAAAATGAGTAAATTAATGGATGCTGGAGATATCATTAGTCAAACCTCTTTACCTATAGGAGAAGATGAAATACTAGATTCCTTATATGAAAGAATGTCACTATTAGGTAAAAACTTATTATTAGAAACCATTCCTAACATCATAGCTGGAAGTGCCACTTATCAAAAACAAGATGAAACCAAAGTAACCTTCGGATACAATATTACCAAGGAAAATGAAAAAATAGACTTTTCCAAAACAAAAGAAGAAATTAAAAATCTGGTACGAGGATTAAACTCTATTCCAGGTGCTTACTGTTACTTAGAAGAAAAAAGAATGAAAATTTTTGAAGTGATTCCAGTAAATAGCAAGAAAGAATTTACTACTTATCAAAATGGAGAAATCATTGAATTAGAATCAGACGGATTCATCTGCAAATGCCAAAATGGCCTAATCAAAGTAACAGATATTGGAATAGAAGGAAAGAAAAGATGCAAAGTACATGATTACTTAAATGGAATAGATAAAAATAAATTGATCGGTAAGGTGTTAAAATGATAAAGAAAAAGAATAAAAACGAACAACAAGCAACAGAGAATCAAAGTTTTTTTGATAAATATAAAACAGATAAGAAATATAAAGCCAAAGTACAATTAATTGGCTATGGTATATTTATATTAATTTTAATCGCCTACTTAAATATTTCTAATATGAATGCTACATCTCATGGAAATATCACTACACTAAAAAACGAAATAAATAACAAAGAAACATCTGCAACAACAGAAGATAAAAAAATAGATTTATTAGAAAAAATTAATAATAATTACGAATATACCATCAACACAACAATCATCACTAATGAAGAAGAGAAAGAAGTAAAATATTCAGGTAGAAGCGCTAAAAACAATATGGAAATCACAAAAGAAATCAATACCACAACCATAAATTATTATAAAGTAGATTCAAGATACTATAAAAAAGATAATGATACCTATGAATTAGCAAGAGAAGAAGATATCTATGACGTAGTAGGAAAAGAATACATCGAGTTAAATGATGTAAAAGAGTACATTGATAAATCTAGCTTAGATCATGTAACAGAATATAGCACTGGCAAAAAAGAATATGTTTATCACTTAAAAGTAAAAGAAATCATCAAAAGTTATCAAGGACAAGATGAAGTAGAAATAAAAATCATAGAAGAAAATAATATTTTAACAATCATAATTGATTATACCAACCTAATGAAACTTTTTTCAGAAGAACTAAAAGAGTGTATGATAGAATACACCTATCAAAACATTGATTCCGTAGAAGAATTCACTATCATAGAAGAAGATAATAATAAGGAGTGATAGCCATTGAAAAATGTCGTATTAATAACAGGAGCAAGTAGTGGTATTGGATATTCTACTGCTGAAGTTTTTGCCCAAAAAGGTCATGATGTAATTATTCATTACTTAACCCATGAAAAAGAGGCAAAAACTTTAGCTAAATATCTAGAAGAAACCTATCAAAGCAATACCTTATGTATCAAAGCAGATCTAAGAAAAGAACAAGAAATAGAAGAGATGATAAATACCATAATAGAATACTACGGTAAATTAGATGTAGTAGTCAATAATGCTGGAATAGCAATAGACACTACCTTTGAAGATAAAACCACTGAAAATTTCAAAAAAACATTAGAAGTAAATTTAATCGGAACATTCTTAGTAAGTAAGTATGCATCAAAAATAATGATACAAAATAAAAAAGGATGTATTATCAATATTAGCAGTACCAACAGTATTGATTCTTATTATCCATATAGTATGGACTATGACTCATCCAAAGCAGGAATAAATCTATTAACCAAAAATTTAGCAGTAGAATTTTCTCCCTACATCAGAGTAAATGCCATAGCTCCAGGATGGGTAAATACACCTATGAATCAAGAATTAGATAATGACTACGTAGAAGCAGAAACTAAAAAAATAGCTTTAAAAAGATTTGCTGAACCAGTAGAAATTGCTAAAATAATTTATTTTTTATCATGTGATGAAGCTAGCTACATCAACGGAAGTATCATCGTAGCAGATGGGGGAAGAATATAGAAAAGAGGTAATGATATGTGTGGAATTAATGGAATTATAACCAAAGAAAAAAATAAAAAAGAATTAATAAAAAAGATGAATGATAAAATTATTCATCGTGGTCCTAATTCCGAAGGTACCTATATAGATGACACCCTAGCTTTAGGACAAAGAAGATTATCAATCATTGACCTAAGTGGTGGCGATCAACCTATCTACAATGAAGATAAAAGTATTTTAATTGTCTATAATGGAGAAATTTATAATTTTAAAGAATTAAAAAATGAACTAAAAAATCATACTTTCACTACTAAAACTGATACAGAAGTATTAGTTCATGGCTACGAAGAATGGGGAACTGATATCGTAAAGAAATTAAGAGGTATGTTTGCTTTCTGTATTTATGATAAAAATAAAAATGAACTATTCATCGCAAGAGATCATTTTGGTATTAAGCCATTATATTACTATCAGACAGATGAAGTATTTTTGTTTGGATCAGAAATAAAAAGTTTCCTAGACATACCCGGATTTAAAAAAGAATTGAATAAAGAAATGCTAGGTGCCTACCTGACATTTAGCTTTACACCAGGTGAAAAAACATTCTTCAAAAATGTATATAAACTTGCTCCCGGCCATTACATGAAAGTAAATACCAAAACAAAAGAAATACAAATAGAAAAGTATTTTACTCTAAAATTCACTAGCACGCAAAAAAAATATGAAGAAGTAGTAAATGACATTTCAAAATCTATGAAAGAATCGGTAAAATATCATTTAATTAGTGATGTAGAAGTAGGATCATTTCTCTCGAGTGGAATTGATTCATCGTATCTAGTAAGTCTAGCCAGACCAGATAAAACTTATACAGTAGGATATGAAAATAAAAAGTATAGTGAAATTAATTATGCTAAAGATCTAACAGATAGACTAGGAATAAAAAATATATCTAGTAAAATCAGTAAAGAAGAATATAAGAATGCTATTAGTGATGTATTCTATCATATGGATGAGCCAACCACGGATGCCTGCAGCATTGCCGTATATTTCCTATCAAAATTAGCAAGTAAAGATGTAAAAGTAGTCTTGTCAGGAGAAGGTGCCGATGAATTCTTTGGAGGCTATAACAGTTATGATGATAATCCTTATACAAAACTACCGCTATTCTTAAGAAAAATAATTGCATCTATCTGTAAGATATTACCTAAAAACAAATACACAAGATACCTAATAAGAAGAGGAAAATCCCTAGAAGAATCCTACGTTAGTATTAATCGAAATTTTTATGATGATGAATTAAAAGATATCTTAAAATTTAATAACTATCTAAAGAATAAAGATATCTTAAAAGATACTTATTTAGAATATAAAAACGAAAATGAATTAAACAAAAAACTTGCCATTGATATCAGATATTGGCTAACAGATAATATCTTACTAATTGTAGATAAAATGACTATGGCATTCTCTATAGAATCCCGTGTACCATTTACAGACATAGAAATATTTAAACTAGCAAGTACCTTACCCAAAGAATATAAAGTAAGAAATAAAACTACCAAAGCCGCTCTAAGAGATGCTGCCAAAAGAGATATTCCAAATGAAAGTTACAAGAAAAAGAAACTAGGTTTTCCAGTACCAATCAGAGAATGGATTAAAGAAGATGATTTTTATGAGGAAATAAAAAATACATTCTCTTTAAGTATAGCAGATGAACTATTTCAAAAAGATAATATCATGAAATTACTAGATGATCATAAAAATGGAATAAAAGATAACTATAGAAGAATCTGGGCCATATATAGTTTTCTAAAATGGTATGAAGTATTTTTTTTAGAAAAGAAAGAAGCAAAGTAGAAAAACTATGAAAAATTAGACTTTTCTTTTTTTTGCTCCTTGATAAGTATTTCTTTCCTTGAAGGCCTTGTCAATATCATTAAGCAAACAAAACTTTTTTATTAGCCATTTAGGTTCTATTAGTTGTAGTGGATCAGGATCAGAAGTAATACGATGAATAACAACTTTAGGATTTAAGTATTCTAATTGAGAAACAACAATATCAATATACTCATCTTTAGTTAAAATATGAAATTTTTCCTGCTGATACATTTCAGAAATTTTAGTATCTTTACTAATATTTAACATATGTATTTTAATACCATCTATCTGTAAATCATCTAAATATTTCACAGTTTCAATCATCATATCTTTTGTTTCATAAGGAAGACCATTAATAATATGAACTACAACTTCTATCTTTCTTTTTTGTAACTTTCTTACCATATTCTCAAACTGTTCTAAACTATGACATCGATTAATTAAAATAGAAGTTCTTTCATGAATTGTTTGTAGGCCAAGTTCTATAGTAAGATGAGTTCTTTGATTTAACTCATCTAAATAATCTAACACATCATCATCAATAGCATCTGGTCTAGTAGCAATCGCAATACCAATAACATCAGGTATTTTTAAAACAGATTCATATTTTTCTTTTAATATTTTTAAAGGAGCATATGTATTAGTGTGAGCTTGGAAATAAGCAATATATTTACTATTAGGCCACTTCTTATCTATTTTATCTTTTACCTCATAAAATTGCTCTTCTAAATTTTTTGTAACATCTCCACCAAATTCTCCACTACCTGATTTAGAACAATAAATACAACCACCATACCCAACCTTACCATCAATATTAGGACAAGTAAATCCCACATTAAGACTAATTTTTACTACTTTTGCTTGATATTTTTGCTTCAGATGATAATTTAGGGTATGGTATCTTTTGTTATCTAAAGTATATTGAAACATATTATCCCTTCTTTCTAATTCCTAATTTTAACATAAAACATTTCAATTAAAAAGTATTTTACTTTCACTATTTTTCATGATATACTAAAAAAGAAATATGGGAGATGAATCATGTGAAAAAAACAATGATAATAGAAGAAAAAAATAATTTGAAAGAAAAGAAATTAAAAAGATTAGTTAGTAATCCCATCTTTGAATGGTTACTTTATATGTTGGGCTATGCCATAGTATTAATTAGTATCTCATGCCTATTTCATAAAACATTCTATATTGATCCTAATTATTATGGACTATATGCTCTGATAGCATCTATAATTATTTATATATTAAATCAAACAATAAAACCTATTTTATTTTACATTACCTTACCAATTACAGCTCTAACTTTCGGATTATTTTATCCTATTCTAAATGTATTTATTTTATATATTACAAGCTTTATACTAGGTAGTCACTTTCAAATTCATGGAATCATCCTACCATTCATAATAGCCATATTAATATCAATATTAAATCTATTTATGGAAGGAATGATTATCAAACCAATTATTCATAAAGGAAAGGTGGTAAAATGAACAGAATATTGATAACAGTAGGGCCAATTACTATCTATTGGTATTCTTTTCTAATATTAGTATCAGTCTTAATAGGATATGAAATTGCTATCAATTATAGCAAAAAAATAAATTATCATACCAGTGATATTACAGATATGGTCTTATTTTTAGTAATATGGTCAATCATAGGAGCAAGACTTTACTATGTAATATTTAATTTTAAAGTATATCAAAACGATTTATTAGGAATTTTTCAGATATGGAGAGGCGGTTTAGCAATCTACGGAGCAGTAATAGGAGGAGTACTTTATATCTTATATTACTGTTTCAAAAAGAAAATGAACTTTATCAAAGTACTAGATATCTGTTCATTATCTTTACTATTAGGTCAAGCTATTGGAAGATGGGGAAACTTTTTCAACAGTGAAGCTTACGGAGGAAAAACCACTTATGAAGCATTAAAAAAATTACACATTCCAGAATTTATTATTCAAGGAATGAAGATTAATGGCACCTATAGACAGCCAACATTTCTATATGAATCTCTATGGTGTTTGATTGGAGTGATAATTCTTTATTTCATAAGAAAAAAACACTCCAATCAAACAGGTAGACAGGTAAGTTTCTATCTATTATGGTATGGTCTAGGTAGATTCTTTATAGAAGGACTTAGAAGCGATTCACTATATTTAGGTAGTTTTAGAATTAGTCAAATCGTATCCATAGTTATCTTTATAATTGGTTTTATTGGTACCATAATAATATGGAAGAAAAATCACATTAAGATAAAAGATATTGGTGGTATAGATGGTAGAATATAATTAAGGGAGAAAAAAGATGTATAAAAAATTAGGAATTATTATTTTGTGTTTATTCTGTTGTGCATGCACAAAACAGGAACCTACGAATAAATTTAAAGAAGAATATGAAAAATATAACGATGAATATATAAAGCTAGAATTAGAAGATGCTAAATTGATCCAGTACAGTACTACTTCTGAAATAAATAATATTATTAAAAACAAAACAGGAGTAATCTATATAGGAAGTCCAAAAGATAACTTAAGTAGAAAAGTAATAGATATTCTGCTAGAAGTAGCCGATAATACAGGATTAGAAAAAATATATTATGTAGATAGCTTAGATGGAATAGAAGGAATAGATGATATTGAAAATAAAAAAATACCACTAGTATTATTCATATTAGAAGGAAAAATAGTAAATTACCATATAGGAACAATAGATGATAAAATAGATTTAACAGATGATGAAATCATTGAATTATATAATTCATATTCAGAAGGAATTCACCAAGTATTACAAGATGCATGTGATGAAAGTTGTTAGGAAGTAGGTAGTGTGATAATGAAAGAAAAAAATTTAAGTAATATTTTAATCAGTATATTATACTTTGTTTTAGGAGTAATCTTTATTGCTGCAACTGATGAATTACTTACTACATTTAACTATATATTAGTGAGCATCTGCGCAATTATAGGTGTTTTACAGATGCTAGGATTCTTTTTCAATAAAAAACATAAAGATGGAAATTCAGAACTGTTAATAGGAATAGTCTTCATATGGGTTAGTTTAGTTCTCTATGTTTATTATAGAGTAATGATTAATATTTTACCTATCTTATTTAGCTTATATCTATTTATTATGGCAATTGAATTAATAGAAAAATATACAAAATATAAAAATATTATCAATGTAAAAAGAGGAAAATATTTATTATTAGGCTTTCTAGCTATAGCTGTAGGCCTACTACTAATCTTTAATCCTGGTAGTGTCATCTACACTTACTTAAAAGTAACAGGTATCTATTTAATCCTAGTTGCGGTCTTGTATTTTATAGAATATATAAAGGATGAAAAAAATAACTAGCAATAGTTGTTTTAAAAAATAGTTACTACTCATCCCATAAATATACTAATAGCTAATTTTTTTTAAGAAAACCCTTTTCTTTTTTTTTAAATATGATATAATAGGCAAGTCGGAGAAAAAAGAGGTGTTATTTATTATGAATATTAGAAATATTGCAATTATAGCCCATGTTGACCATGGAAAAACTACTTTAGTGGATCAATTATTAAGGAAATCAGGAACATTTCGTGAAAATGAAGAAGTAACAGATAGAGTAATGGACTCTAATGATATTGAAAAAGAAAGAGGAATAACTATTCTAGCAAAAACTACTTCTATTCACTATAATGGATATAAAATTAATATTCTAGATACCCCAGGTCATGCAGATTTTGGTGGAGAAGTAGAAAGAATTATGAATATGGTAGATGGTGTACTACTTGTAGTAGATGCCTATGAAGGAACAATGCCACAAACCAGATTTGTTTTAAAGAAAGCCTTAGAAGCAGGAGTAAAACCTATTGTAATTATCAATAAAGTAGATAAACCAACTGCTAGAGTAGAAAAAGTATTAGATGAAGTATTAGATTTATTCATCGAATTAGGAGCAAATGATGAACAAATAGAATTTAAAACAGCCTATGTTTCAGCTCTAAATGGAACAGCGAGTCTTGATCCAGATATCTCTACACAAACTGATAGTTATGACAATATCTTTAACCTTATCATTGATGAAGTTCCAGAGCCAAATGCCACAACAGAAGGAAGCTTACAATTCCAGCCAGCCCTTTTAGACTATAATGATTTTGTTGGAAGAATTGGCATTGGTAGAATTAAAAGAGGTTCTATTAAAGTAAATCAAATGGTATCTTGTGTCAGATTAGATGGAAGTATCAAACAATTTAGAATTCAAAAGTTATTTGGATTCGATGGTTTAAAAAGAACAGAAATCGATAGTGCAACAGCAGGAGATATTATTGCAGTAGCAGGACTAGCCGATATTTCTGTAGGAGAAACCGTATGTGATGTAGGTTCTGAAGAAGCACTACCAATTTTAAGAATTGATGAACCAACTTTAAAAATGACTTTTATGACAAATAACAGTCCCTTTGCTGGAAAAGAAGGTAAATTCGTTACAGCAAGTAAATTAGGAGATAGATTATTTAAAGAAACCCAAAGAGATGTTAGCCTAAAAGTTGAACAATCAGGAAATGAATCTTGGACTGTATCAGGACGTGGAGAACTTCATTTATCTATCTTAATTGAAAATATGAGAAGAGAAGGATATGAATTACAAGTATCAAGGCCAGAAGTAATTATAAAAGAAATAGATGGAGTAAAATGTGAACCATACGAAAGTGTTCAAATAGAAGTACCAGAAGAATACGTAGGAAATATTATTGAATCTTTAGGTAGCCGTGGAGCGACTATGCAGAATATG
>CACXEZ010000159.1 GCA_902766815.1 uncultured Erysipelotrichaceae bacterium
GTCACTTCGCAAGTTCTTGTTGAATTTCAAGCTATAAATGACAATGCATATTTTTTATTACTTTTTAGTTATCGTCAAAAATCAAACTTTCTTTATAAACAAAAAAGACGACATAATATCGCCTTCAATAGAACTATTTATTTTTCTTCAACAAATCACGAATTTCTTCTAATAACTTCACATCTGCAGAAACCTCAACTTCTGCCTCTACTACAGCCTTTTCTTCCTTTTTCTCAAAGAAACGATTCATAACCTTAACAATTAAGAATACAACAAACGCCATAATAATGAAATTAATAACATCCGTTAAAAAAGCACCATATTTTAACTCTAATTTCCCAACTTTAAGTACTAACCCACTAAAATCAACTTCTGAAAAACAGCCTAATATTGGTGAAATCAAATTATTAGTAAGTGATGTAACCAAATTTTGAAAAGCAGCTCCAATGATAACTCCAACAGCTAAATCCAATACATTACCTCTTGAAATAAAAGTACGAAATTCATCTATCATCTTTACTTTTTTTACTGCTCCTCTCACATCTTTAGCCTTATCCCCAACACTTTTTACCTTTTTTTGCATATCTTTCATATTTTTCATCTCTTCAATCTCCTCTACACTTTATTTTTTATTTGAATGACTAGACTATGCAAATCTAGTTCTAATTCCTTAAGTAAATCCTCTTCATCACTAGACTTTCCATAAACATTTACCCCAACAAAATCATCATCACTTTCTAAAATACGATACCATGTTGGATCATTTGAAAATTCTATTACTACCTTTTTATAACCTTTTGGCAAAACCTCATTTTGGTAATCTTTATCTTGACTTAAAAAATTAGTAATACAAGGCATTGATACAACTCTAGCTTCAATATAATTTTTAAGAAGTTCTTCTTTTAATTCACAAGCTAGTCCCACCTCAGAACCAGTAGCCACCAAAATAACATCCAAACTTTTCTTAACTTCATCTATAATATAACCACCATAAGGAATACCAGCTGGATTAGTAAATTGCTGTACATCTACATGCCCTCTTGGCAACACTAATACACTAGGTCCATTAGACGATAAAATCTCATTCCAACAACCAATAAGTTCTTTATAATCACTCGGTCTATAAACTTTTAAGTTAGGAATACTACGAAGCATTGCCAATTGTTCTACAGGTTGATGTGTTGCCCCATCTTTACCAACTAAAATACTATCATGCGTAAAAATATAAGTAACAGGCAAATTCATCATAGTACTCATTCGAATCGCAGGTTTCATATAATCAGAAAAAGCTAGAAAACAACTACCAAACACTCTAAAACCAGATAATGCAAATCCATTCAAAATACTTCCCATAGCATGTTCTCTTACTCCAAAGGCAATATTCTTACCACAATAATTAACTGTTGTATAATCTTCCTTTCCCTTTAAATAAGTTTTAGTACTAGTTGCCACATCAGCACTACCACCCATAAAATTAGGAACAAAAGCACTTATTACATTCATCACTTGATAATTAATATCTCTAAAATCTCTATCCACAAAAAGTTTATCCAAATCAATAACCTTATCTAACTGTAAATTAGGTACTTCATGATTCAAAATACTATTTAATACTTCTAAACTCTTCTCCTCCGCATTTTGACAATATTCCTCATAAGAAAGATACCATTCTTTATAATTACCATCTACCCTATCTTGAATAAATTTCCTATATATAGCTACATTGACCTTATCATAAGTCCAAGCCTCTTCATTCTCTAACTCTTCTTTGATCGCTTTATAATCGTCTTCTTCTAAAGTTCCATGAATCTTATTAGTTCCCTCATACTTAGAGTATTCTCCAATAATAGTATTAACAACAATCAAAGATGGTCCACTTGCTCTTTTAGCTGAAGAAATAGCCTTATTAATCTCCTTAACACTATCTCCCTTTTTAACCTCAAAAACATTCCATCCTAAATCAGCATACATATTAGCAATGTTATCAGCGTATCCTTCTTCTAATTCACCATCTAAAGTGATAGAATTACAATCATACAAAACAATTAAATTATCTAAATGAAATTTGCTAGCTAGTGCCGCTGCCTCATAAGATACTCCCTCCATAAGATCACCATCACTAACCATCGCATAAACATAATAATCAAATAAACTTCTCTTCTTAGTACTAAACTGTTGATTTAAAGTACATCCTGCCATTGCCATACCAACTGCAGTAGCAAATCCCTGTCCAAGTGGTCCAGTAGTACACTCAATTCTTTTATCTAAATTATACTCTGGATGACCTGGTGTATAAGAATAAATAGTACGGAAATTTTTTAAATCATTTAAATTGTAAACACCTTCATCAATACAAAATAGTAATGCATAAAGTAATGCAGAAGCATGTCCACAAGATAATACAAAACGGTCCCTATTACACCAATCACTTTGATTCAAATCAAAATTCAAGTGATATGTATATAATGTATATAACATAGGCGCAGCCCCTAACGCAATCCCTGGATGTCCACTACCTGATTCATGAATCATATCTAACGCAAGTCCCCTTATATCATCTATCATTCTTCTATCATTCAACTTAGCCATAACATCCTCACTTTCAAAAAAATTATACCATATTAAAAAAGAAATAGAAACAATTTTTGACATTTTTCTGGAAAATAATAACGTTAACATGAAAAAAAAGTATCTCTAAAGATACCCTACTCTTTAACCCTTTTATGAACATAACCCTTCTTTTCAGTTTCAGTCTTATCATCATCCACACTTCTATCCATAGCATCAGTATAATGATAAGAGTATTTATTTTCTTCTTTCTCTATAGCATTAATACTTTCTAATTCTCTTTTTTTAGATTCTAACTCTAATCTA
>CACXEZ010000160.1 GCA_902766815.1 uncultured Erysipelotrichaceae bacterium
ACGTTTTATTTTTGTTGCATTCTACCAATTGCACTTGGAAATTTGTCAACTGGAGTTAACATTTGTTAAAATTATAACATAGAAAAAGCAGATTTTCATCTACTTTTTAATCTTTACTTCTAAATGGATGCTTTAATGAATAAATAATACCATCATTTAATATTTTTCTGGCTGTTTCATAAATACTAGTTGCTACTTCAATGTTGACTTCTAATTTTAGTACTATTTCACTAATGATTTTATCTTTATTTTTTTTGCTAATAAAGAAATTTTTTTCTAAGATGTCATTAATGATGATGCATTGTTCTTCAGTGTACCCTGTTCGAAGAGATAATTCTTTTATAAATTCTTTTTTATTCATAATCTTTCACCATACATTTTTCCTTTCGAATCTAATTGTATTTCATATCCTTGTTCAAATATGTAAGCCATGCTAAATAAGAATAATTCTCTCTTACATTAAACAATTCAAATTCTACTTATAAATCTGTGTTTAATATTCTTTTAAATGCAAGTCCTTTACAGTTAGCGATATAATTGCAAAAATCATTAGATATGTCATTTGCTTTATATATTTGACATTTTCAAGGGTAAAGGGAGTATTGGCATTATTAATATTTATAAATAATCTTTTTAAACGATGTAAGATCATTTTGAATAATACCATACAAATAAGTAAACAAAACATTCCTAGTTCTACATAAGCTACTATTGCTTCTTTAGAATTGTTTTGTAATATATTTTTCATTGTGATTATGGTATTTTTATTTTTTTCGTCTTCAGCTCCATCAAAAGTTATCTGATTTTCTACAACATTTACTTTACTAATAAGATATGGTAAAAATATCTTAGAATGGCTATCATGAGAATTACCATAGTCACAATAACCTTGCCAATTCTAGCAATTATCTAAACTGTTTTACTTAAATTTTCATTTTCCTTAATTTTTTTAATTTTCAATTTGTTCTCTTTTTCTTCTTTCTTGTCTTTATTATAAAAAAATATTTGTATAAAAACTACCACGTTTATTTAAGTTGCATTTTACGTTTCTATTATAGGGCTGGTGAAGCTGTAAAAGAACTTTGTTTCTTTTGAAAATAAAATAAACATACAATACCCGCTATTAAAAAACTACTTCCTAATACTTTGATTAAGTATAATTGTTTTTCTTCTGGCGAAGATTTCTCATATGCTTTATAATTTCTTATGAAGAAGTAAATATAAATAAAGAAAGTAATAATGATAGTAAATTCAAATATTTTATTGGCACTATTTTTGTAAATATTGTCATGGGTTTCTATATATTCTTTTTCGTTATAATCTCCATAGATATTTAATATGCATAAGCTACCAAATACTATCCATAGAAAATCTTCAAATTTTAATCTTTTTATTTCATCATTCATGTTATTCTTGTCCATACTTTATTATATTCTAAAAGTTATGTTTTTATGGACAGTATTCATTTATTTATTTTATTATATTAAAGGTTATGTAAAAAGAACAGAATTTTTATTTGTTATTCTATTCTTTTTAATTCTTATTTTTACATTAATGGGGCAAATAGTTTTAATATGGTTTGAAAAATTGATTTTATAAATTTGGGTTGTATTTCTTTTACTGTTACTTGATGACTTTTATCTATTGTGTTCATTAGATCTTTTTTTATATTTTGAATACATGTTATATTTTCTAAGTAGACTCCACATTCGAAATGGAAATATAGGCTACGATAGTCTAAATTGATGGTACCTACTGTAGCTATATGATCGTCTGATATAAAAACCTTAGAATGGATAAATCCAGGGTTGTATTTGTAAATTTTTATTCCACTTTGAATCAGTTGTTCTGCATATACTTCTGATAGAGTGTAAACTATCTTTTTATCTGGAATACCTGGAATGATGATACGGACATCTACTCCTCTTTTTACAGCTAATTTGAAAGATTTCATTATGTTGTTATTAATGATTAGGTAAGGTGTAAAGATATATACATACTTGTTAGCCTGATTTATGATATTTAGATAGATATCTTCTCCTGTTGTATCGTTATCTAATGGGGTATCTCCATATGGAACTACGTAGCCATCTTCTTCTTTTAGACTTTGATTTTTATTTCGATATTTTGTAAAGTTGTCTTCTTCTGGTAATTGATAAGAGTTCCACATATTTAAAAATAGTACTGTAAAATTCCAAACAGCTTCACCTTTGATGCGAAGACCATTATCTTTCCAATGTCCGTATTTACTATAGATGTTAATACATTCATCTGCAATATTGATTCCTCCTGTGAAAGCGATTTGGCCATCTATTATTATTATTTTTCTATGATCTAGGTGACTAGTGATGGGGCCTAGTATAGAGGATGTATCGTGGTATGGGATACACTTTATTCCTTTTTCTTCTAATATTTTTGGATATTTTTTTGGTAATTTAGAAGCACTAGCTATTTTATCATACATCACTCTGACTTCTATTCCAGCAGATGCTTTTTTTCTAGTATTTCTAAGATAGAGTCCCACATTTTACCTTTATCAATGATAAAGAATTCAATGAAGATAAAGTTGTTTGCCTTCTTTAAATCTTTTAATATATCTTGATATACTTCTTCACCTAATGGATAATAATCTACTTTATTATGTTTGGTTATTAAGTATCCCAAATTATTAGATAATAATTTTAAATTGTTGTTATTTTGCATTTCATCTTGCATTTTTTCATCTTGTGCTAAGTATTTTTTATTATTTTTGTTATTCTGATAGATTCTTTTTAATACTTTATTGTTTTGCTTTTTTATTGGTATTATGAGAAAAAGAATAGGTCCTATAAGGGGACATAATAATAAAATAATTATCCATAGCAAAGTATAAATGTTGTTTTGATCGTTTTTTATTACTATTAAAATTAATAATATTTCTGTAATGATGTAGATAATTAGCATACCACTTTCATATTGATTTAGATTAAAATATATTGTTTGAAGTAACAATATTCTTATTATGATGATTATAATGATGCTTAATTGTTCCTTTATAGTTATTTTCATATTTCTAATCATTCCTCCCCTCACCACGTTCGGTTAGCCACAAATCGCAGTGAAAAATTTTACATTTTTTAGTTTTTGGTTTATAATAACTATCTGTTAGCGGTACACTACAGAGCACGGGGAGGTGAGTGGTGTTAAGATTAGTTTCTTAAACCCGTATATTTATATGTGTCGATTATCTCTTGAGTACAAATGAGTGTGCTATTAGATTTTATATCTATATTAAAGAGCACGGAACCTTATCTTTTGTAAAACAAGTATCCCAGTTTTCTAGTGGAGATTTTCAGTCAATGCCCTAACAAATTTTTATTAAAATAGTTATTATAAACCAATGAAATTTTGCGTTTTTTCACAAAATCTTTTTTGCGTACAAATTTTTACGATTTATTTTTCAACCTTCTCCTTTATCTCTTTTATTAGTTTAAGTCATAAGTGTATTGTTATACTGATAAATAAAAAAATAGAAATAGTGTTATTGAAATTTTTATACTTCTACTTTTATTCATAAAAAGGAAATTCAGTGTTATTTAGAATATTAACTGATTAAAGAATTCATCAAATTATCAAGCTTTTCATTTTGAATAATAATATCTTTATATTTTTTAACATATCAACATTTACTTTATTTTCAATTTCTTTTTTTGTATAATTCATATAAGCAATATTATAAAGTATTTTGACAACGATATTAAAATTACCGATGGGGGTTATTAAATTAAAAATCAGTCATATTTCAGACTGAAAATATATATAAAGTTCGAATAATTCGAACCAAATCATCACTGGTACCAGCCATGGGACTTGAACCCACACACCATTACTGATAATAGATTTTGAGTCTATCGCGTCTACCATTCCGCCAGGCTGGCATGAATTTAAAAACTGTAGTTATTATACTACATTTTATTTCAAAAATAAAGCATAATGCTACAATTTTTAATTTTTCTTAATTGAAAAAGTAAATTGCGCTTTTATATATCAAACTGAAATTTAACTTTTCATTTGAGTATTTTTAAATTTGATAGTTATCTTCTAAAGTGAAGATAACGTTTTCGTTGATCCAATTTTTTCTTGGTTCTACTGCATCCCCCATTAAAACAGATACTCTTTTTTCAGCTAAAGCTACATCAGTGATGCTAACTTTTACCATACTTCTCTTTTCGGGATCCATAGTTGTTTCCCATAACTGATTAGCATTCATTTCACCTAATCCTTTATATCTTTGTATTTTATAGTTACTTTTCCCTTTGGTTAGTTCTTTTAGTTCTTCATTAGTCCAAACATAATACTCTTTATTACCCATACTTATTTTATATAATGGAGGCATTGCTATATATAGATGTCCATTTTCAATTAGTGGTTTCATATAACGATAAAAGAATGTTAATAATAGGCATTGAATGTGTGCTCCATCATCATCAGCATCGGTCATAATGATAACTTTACCATAGCAAATATCGTCTATGTTGAAATTATTTCCATATCCTGCTCCAATGGTATGAATTAATGTATTTATTTCTTCATTTTTAAATATTTCTTCTAATTTTGCTTTTTCAGTATTTAATACTTTTCCACGTAAAGGGAGAATTGCTTGTGTTTTTCGGTTTCTTCCTTGTTTAGCTGAGCCACCAGCGGAATCTCCTTCCACGATAAATAATTCTCTATCTAATTTGTTTTTGGTTTGAGCAGGAGTTAGTTTGCCACTTAGGATTTTTTCTATTTTTTTG
>CACXEZ010000161.1 GCA_902766815.1 uncultured Erysipelotrichaceae bacterium
ATAGTAAAAAATCCTATTTTGTAAACAAAGATGTAATTCCAGCATTTAGCAGAGATACAATTCCATCATTAATTAGTAAGCAAGATGATGATGTAAAAACATTAGTTAAAAAGAAAAAATGAGAGTAAATGTGTGATACATTTGATTTTTTTTGTAAGAAAATTAAATATATATGTTATAATATATAACTAGGTAGAGGAGAGATTGAATTATGATAAATTTTAAAGACAAGTATAGTGATTTGTATGATGCTGTTAAAAACATACCTTTAAGGAAAACAGAAGTAATTTCTACAGAGCAAAGGAGTGATGATTATTGTAGTTTATTATATCCAGCATTTGATAATTCAGATTTATCATTGTTTTTGCTTGCTCAAAAGGAATCTCCCAATGGATTTATTGAAAGTTATTGTTTAAGCAAAGAAAGTATTGATAGAATAAATAAGATTAGAAATAAATTTGATAGTACTCCATCATGGGAAAAAAGTTTAATAGAAACATTAGAACAATATTTGCAAATACCTTATAGTAAATTTAGTAAATTACCATTTGACTCTCAAACAAGAATTGTTGATAATATTAAACATAACCAATCTAGAGAAGAATGGAATGTTTTTCAACAAAGGATTACAAATATAATAGAGGAAAGTCTCAATGCTAAAATTTTAAAAAGAACAAATAATAAATAAGAGTAAATGTATGATACATTTGCTTTTTTTGGTTACTATTTACGAATTTTTACAAAAATAAAAAGGCATGCAAAAGGAATGAGATTAAATCTCATTTTTTTTGGCCTCTACCAAGTCGACAATCTCTTTTATAGTATATGGATTATTTGAAACTAATCTTTTAGATGCTTCAAATCTTGATATACCATTTCTATAACAAGTTTCTAAATAACTTATTATAGTTGCATAATTTTTCATACGATTGGCATTCTTAAACATAAATGATACAGCAAGTTTTCTTTTTACTTGTCTTAATCCTTTTTCAGAAGTATTATTAGTGAAATCTACAGAAAAGTCTGATGCAAACATAAGATGATTTTCTTTGAATTTTTCAAGACGTTCTATTAGATTTAACTCATCATTTTTATCAAGAATATAAACTAAATCTACTGATTAATTCTCTTCATATCCTGTTTTGATAATATTATCATATTGTTTAGATATCCTAGTTAGTTCTTCTTCTGAAAATGAATTAATTCCATTTGCCATTAAATCTTCTTTTTTAGATTTTATTTGCCCAAGAAAATCTCTCATTTGTTTTGCCCATGTATGATTTGGAAAAACATTCATATTTCCTTTTAAATATCTTCTTATATGCTCATTACATTCTGCATTTTTAAAAGAATATTTATCATTATAATTTAAGAGAATATGGTCATGCATAACTACACAATCGCTTGATAAATTTTCTAATATTCCATCTTCATCTATTCCGTCTGCCTTTTTATCTCTATGACCTATTAATAATGCAAAATTATCATCACCATAGAATCTAATGATCCCGTTTCTAACTTTTTTATCATCACTTATGTTTTTGAGAATATTTTCATCTTTTTCATCGTAGCCTTCTTCTGGTTTTCCTAATCCTATTTTTACAGTCGTATCATCCCAAAAGATTTTTAGAAGTGAAATAATTTTTTCTTTTAGTTCTTTATTAAATTTTTCTAAATTCTTTGCACTATTTTTTTGTAGCTTTATTAAATATCCTTCTGACATATTTACTTCATTATTGGTAATACCACTTATTAAAGTTACTATTTTATTAAGTGGAGTATTTGATTCATTCATTAATGATAAAGCAGTTGCCTTTATATTATCGCCATACACAACTCCTCTTGGTAAATCACTATTTGCTGTAATACTTTTTTTACATTCTTCACATACATAATTGTGAATGTTATTTCTAGTTTTTGTAACAATTGTAACTATATCTATGACATCTGATTTTACTATATTAGTTTCTTTTAATGAACCACCACAGCAAGGGCATTCACTTAATGTATGTTCTACAGTTTCAGTTATTTCATCATCTTTAAAATAATCTAATTTATGTATTTTATGTCCTTTTTGACCACCAATACTTTTATCAGATTTTTCTCTATTGTTTTGAACTTTTTGTTTTCCTATTGGATTTTTAGAAGTTGGTAAACTACTATTGGTACTATCTATATTTAATCTTTTTTCCAATCTACTAATTTTTGCATTTAATTTATCTACTTCCTTTTTGTGCTCTTTATTTAATAATTCTGTTACTTCAAGAACTGCTTTAGACACTGCTTTTTGAATATTATCCTCTTCTTGTTTAGAATAATCTTCAAGTTTGCTTTCTAATATTTTAATCTTTTTATTAGTAAAATCTAATGCATTCTTAATTCTTTTATAATCAGCTTTTAGGACTGTATTTTCATTTTTTAGTTTTTCATTTTCTTGACGCAAAAGGAAATTTTGTTTAATTAAATGCGTATTATCCATAGTAAATATCCAACCTCTCTTACTATAAATATTATACCATTTTTTTACTATTTTTTCAACTAAAAATCATCATTTTTTCCTTATTTTATAAGGGTTTACGCAAGTCAATCTATCAACAGGTTTTGTTGATAGATTGACTATGTTTTTATCTATAAAAAAATAAAATTTGTAAAAAATTTGTAAATAGTAAC
>CACXEZ010000162.1 GCA_902766815.1 uncultured Erysipelotrichaceae bacterium
TACTACTATCAATTTATTATTCCCATTTGAAGTTATCAATTCCAGCTCCTAATTCGAAATGATATTTTGCAATTCCTAAATCTAGCTTGGTATTTCCTATTCCGGTACCTGGTGTTGCTCTTACTGTGGAGTCATTTATTAATTCAAATTTAAATTTTTGTTCGTTCATGGCTGTTGGTGCTAGTAGGGCATATTCAATTCCTTTCTTGTACCACTCAGGAGTGCTTTTTGAAAGAGATACATCACTAAATGTTTTGCTTCCTCGTTCTACCCCATTTGAGGTACCATACCCGATGGCAATGATGCATGGTAATTTTTCATTATTATCTATCTTGGCTTTTACATTTCTTTTACTGAATGTTCCTGATACCCAGCAAGTATTTAATCCTAATTCTGTTGCTTTTAGAACTATTTTTTCTCCATAATACCCTATTTTTTCATCTAATTTTTTATCAGAAGGGCCTATCATGGCTAGATAATTTTTGGCATCTAATTTTCCATAATGTAAGATGAATTTATCAAAGGGACTCGAATCATTTAGAACTAGTTGGAGATGTAGATTGTTTTCTTTGTTGATATTATCTATTAACTTATTTAATTCTTCTACTTTTTTTTGCTCTATCTCTTTATCTTGATATTTCCTTACTGAATGTCTTTTTTTTATTAAATCATCAATATTATTCATATATTCCTCACTTTCATTTTTATTATATGGTTCTATTATACAATAGAAAAAGCAAATCTGATAGATTGATTTGCAATATATTTTATTATTTTTCACTTTTTTATAATTTTTCTAATACTTTTTTTGTAGCGCTGATTGCTTTTTCCTTTAACTCTCCTGCTGTTTTTTCTAATACGTCATTTCCTTTGTCAATTGCTAAGTCTAATAAATCATCTACTTTACTTGTGATTTTATCTGCTTTTTCTTTGGCAATTTTTAGGATCTTTTCTTTATCTAATTCCTTTAATTCTTCTTCTATTTCTTTTACTTTGATATTGAATTCATCTTTTATATTTTCTTTATCTTTTTCTTTTGTTTTTTCTTTTAAGTTTTTTACTTTGCTTTTTAAGGTTTCTCTTGTCTCACTACCTTTCTTAGGAGCAAATAATACTCCTAAGCATCCTCCTATTGTAGCTCCTAAAGCTAATACACCTAAATTTCTTTTTTTATTCATCATTATCATCCTTTCTTTTTTTCTTGTTTTTTAAAGTTTTAATTATATTGCTAATTGTAGACTGGGCAAGTTTTCCTGTCATACTTGAAATACTATTTGTTACTTTTTCAACTATTGAAAATACCCCATCAAATTTTTCCAATTTTTCTTCTATATCATCAATTATTTTATTGGCTTTATCTACTAAAATGATTAGTTTGATACCTAGTATGATGATTACTATTAGTAAGATTATGCAAAATATATGTAATAATGCTAATAATATTTCGCTCATTTTTACCACCGTCCATTCTTACTATCTATTCTTCATCTATTACTTTTACTTCTGATATATAATGTTTTATGTTCTTTACAATCTTGTTGATATGTTTGTGTATGATACACATATCTATCATATTAGATATTGAGTGGATGATGAAAGTAATTCCTAAAGTCATAGTGAGTATATTAGTGCTTTCTGTTGGTCTCATCATTAAAGTAATACCACAGATTATGGAGATTAATGACATTATTATAGTGATTATCATATGCGTTACTGATTCGTTTTTTAAATAAATACAAAGTCTAAAACTCAATAATCCACTTATCATAAACCAAATACCTATGATGGATGGAAGAATTACTTTTAAAGTATCTGGGTGTACTAGTAATATTATGCCTATTACTAGAGATAAAATACCATAGAGAAAATTATTGAGAAATATAAATTTCACTTGATAATCAATTATTAGTAAAGCAATACCATTTAATAGAAATATTACAATTAATATGTTAGAAATCACACTAGAAGAAATATCTGGCTTCATAATACATATGATACCAAGTATGATAAATATGATGGATGTAAATATTGATGAATAGATATAATTATTTACTTTTTTTAACAAAATCTCACCTCCTTATATTATTCTTTGAAAGAGAGATTAAATACTTGTAAATAAAATTTATTTCAAAAAACATCTTACTCTCTTTCTTATTTTTAGTGTAGTATAAAACTAGAAATAATGAAAGCTATATAAAAAACAAATGTTGTTTTTTATACATTTGTCACTATTTGTTTTTTATTTTTGGGTTGTATTATAGCATATAGTTTACTTATAAGATATTGTTTTTTATTAAAGTTGATATGGATTTGCTATATGATTATGAATTAATTATAAGATAACTGTTTGATAGAAAAAGAATAGTTCAATCATAGGGAACTATTCTTTTAATTATTCACTTCAATATCTCCACAATCGTTTTCTATGGTTAATGTAACATCTGACTTTTGGTAATTATTTTTTATTTTAGTATCTCCTAAACTTGTTTTAGCATCAATATAAATTTCGTTAGTTGAGCCTATTTTAATATCTCCATAGTCATTTTTTATAGTAGAGTTTTCTTTGATAGATAAGGAATCTATTTCAATATCTCCACAATCATCTTTAATGGCTAGTGATTTATTTACCTTATGAATTTTTATATCACCATAATTATTTTTAACATTGATGCTATTTACTTCGTTTACTTTTACATCTCCACAGCTTTCTGTTGCTTCTAATTCTTCTACATATTGATTAATAATAATATCTCCATAGTCATTTTTAATGGTTGCTTGCTTTATTGATCCTATGTCAATATCTCCACAGTTCATTTGAATATTTGCATTCATATTGGAAAAATTGCCTAATTTAATATTACCATACTTATTGGTTATTATTATTTTATTTTCATATGTTGAAGGTAAATATATTTCTATTTTGGCAATTTTTTTATGGAAACATAATCCAATACAACTTTTGCCATCTGATGTGATTGTTAATTTATCATTCATGCTATCTACTTTTGTCTTATCTTTATCTCCATAGATTACCACTTTTACTTCTTCACTTGTACTTTCTTTTATTTCAATGTCACTTGCTTTAGAATCAATTGCTATTTCCTTAAATATTCCGTCATATTTTTTATCTAGTACTAATTCATTACTAATTTCATAGCCGAAATTGATGCTGCTTAAATGAAAATATTTGGAAAAGTTTTTATTGGTAAGTATCGCTATATAGAATATCGAGCACAACACTACAATAATACTTAGTAGTATAATTAAAAAAATCGTTAATGATTTATTTTTCATAATCATCACCTTTTAATGATATTAGTAATTTTATGATTTCCATTACTAAGGCATAAATTAACCAAATGAACCAAGTAATGTGCCACGCCATTGTTGTAAAGCTAACTGCTAAATAAATGATTAACGTAATCATACTTAAAATACTTTCTATTTGTTTGTATAGCTTATTTTGTTTTTCTTCCTGTTCAGTTTTCTCTTTTCTATATACTATGTTTGAATAAACTATGATACACGTTGCTACTCCACATATTAGAATGAAGATAGCTGTTCCTACAATGGGATTGATTTTTAAAACGGGAATACTTATCATAATCCAAGCAATGGATAAAAAGTATAGTAATATAGATATAACTAGACCTTCTGTTCTCTTTTTCTTTTTTTCGTCTATCGTAATATTGTCCTCTATCTTTTCTGTTTCCTCCTTTATATTTTTTTTGTTGCCGGTTAATAGTTCATCAGGAGATATTTCAAATAATTCACATAAAGGAATGATTTTATCAAAATCTGGTGTACTACTATCGGTTTCCCATTTAGAAATCGTTTGTCTTGTTACATTTAATTTGTATGCAACCTCTTCCTGGGATAGATGTTTAGATTTTCTTAATTCTATTAATCTTGTTCCTAAACTCATAAATTCACCTCTTTCTTTAAAAAATTATACGTTTTATTTTTGTTGCATTCTACCAATTGCACTTGGAAATTTGTCAACTGGAGTTAACATTTGTTAAAATTATAACATAGAAAAA
>CACXEZ010000163.1 GCA_902766815.1 uncultured Erysipelotrichaceae bacterium
CATTAATTTTAAAGCAAAAAATTGATTCTGTGGAAAACACAAAATCAATTTTTTTAAATTTCACCAATTTTTACCTAAACTCAAAATAAATTAATAATATATAAAATTTAACTATACATTGCCATATTCCTAACCCATATATCTGTTAATTATAAGTTATATATTATCACTTTTTTCGAATATTTTTCTTAATTTTATTGTCATTTATCCTTAATTTTGTTATGATATTCCTGTGCTTTAGAAGGGAGGCCTACTAAATGGGAAAAGAAAAATCAAAAAGTAACGAAACTTCTCCTAAGAAAAAAAATAACAAAAATGTAGAAGAAAAAGTTACAGAAGAAAAAATAACTAAAGCAAAAAACAATAATAAAGAAAAGAAAGAGAAAGAAAAAAGCAGCAAAGAAAAAAGCAGCAAAGAAAAGAAAGACATCATCAAACAAGAAACTCTTAACTTAGAACCAGATAGTGAATTCGATGAAGATCTAGAAGAATTTGATGAAGATTTAGAAGACTTTAATGAAGAAGTGATAGAGAAACCTTCAAAAAAGAAGAAAAATGAAAAAAATGAAGTTGAAAAGGTAATAGAAAAAGAATCTAAGAAAAAGAAAAAAGACGAAAAAGAAAACATTAAAAGAATTGAAAAAATAGCAAAAGAAAAAAAGAAAAAAACAAAAACTAGCTCTAATTCATTTCTATCTAACACATTGTTATTCTTAGATAAGTATCGTATACCTGTTTATACATTTATTGCCGGAGTTTTAATTACAATATTCGTTGCCATCTTAATCTGGCCAGATAGAATTGCCACTTTAAAAGATGGTACTCAACCTGTTGTAAAAGTAGGAGGAAAAACCTATACTGCTGATAACTTATATGAAAATATGAAAAACTATTATTCAGTAAGTTTACTTCTTGATGAGATTGATAGTGACCTTCTAACAAAGCTATATCCAGAAGATGACGCTATGACTAAAAAAGTAAATGAAAATGCTGAATATTACTTAAACATGTATAAACAATACTATAACTATACACAAGAAGAATTCTTAGAAAAAAATGGATTCTCTAGTTATAATGCTTTCTTAGATTATTTAAAACTAGATTATCGTCGTAATCAATATCTTGATGACTATGTAGAAAAAAATCTTACAGATACAGAAATTCAAAAATACTATGATGATAACGTATTTGGAAGTATTAATACTCAACACGTTCTAGTAGAAGTAAAATCAAGTGACGATGAAGATGGAAACAAACTTGAAGATGCTGATGCTAAAGCCCTAGCAGAAGAAATCATCACAAAATTAAATGATGGAACAAGCTGGGAAACAATTCAAAAAGATTATAAAGATAAAATAACTTTTGAAGATTTAGGATATCAATCTTGGGATGCTTCTTTAGAAGAATCATTCATGACAGCATTAAAAGATATGGAAGACAATTCTTATTCTCAAGAACCTGTAAAAACTTCTTATGGATATCACGTAATTTATCGTCTTGATCAAAAAGAAAAACCTTCATTAAAGAAAACAAAAGACACAATTGTAGAAAAATTAGTTGCTGAGAAAAAAGCAGATGATTCTAATTTATTATATAAAGCACTAATTTCTCTAAGAAGTGAAAAGAAAATCAACTTCAGTGACACTGTAATGAAATCAAAATATGATGCTTATTGCAAGCAATATAAATAAAGAAAGTCGTAATTGGCTTTCTTATTTTATTTATCAGAAATAAAAAAACCACTAGCTATAATCCCTAAAATACAAAAACTAAGCATTCCCTTAAAAGAAAATGGAAACACAATCAAAAAAAACATAACAATTGCCTTACTAAACAGAAAAATAAATTCCTCTTTCATTAAATAACCCCCTATATCACAATTACATATATCATAAAGATTCTTTAAACTAAATGTTTCATACAACTTAACCAATATTCCCTCCAATAAAGCAATCACAAACAAAAACAAATTATCTCGAAAATTGATTTTTATAAACAAAACAACTCCTAAAAAAATAGTAACATATCGAAATCGTTGTGTAGAAACATGTCTTACCAAAAAAAATACAACAAATAAAGAAGCCAAATTCATAATAATTTGAAAAACTCCTATATACAAATAAGTTCCCTTAACATATAAATAGATAAATAAAGGCTGCAATTCCATAAACAAAACCTTAAACTGTTCCAAAATACTAAAAATAAATTTATTTTTCCCTAACCTAACATTCCAAATATAGTAAGTCACACTAAAAGTCGGGACTTTCTTTTCCTCACGATACAAAAAAATAGGAATACAAGAGAGAATAGATACAACTAATACAATAACACTAGTAAAAAAAGAAGAAAAATACTCAAGTAACAAACTACCTATCAAAGAAGAAATCACCCTTCCCAAATACATCATAGTAACAATAGCATTAGTATTATTTTTATTATCTAACATACAAAAAGCATAATAGTGCCTAATAGTATGATAAGAATAATTACTAAAAGATAAAAGAATAGCTAACAAGAAAAGAGAACGATATGAATAAGACATCCAAGATAAATACAAAAAACTAACCCCATAACAAATATTAGAAATAATTAATATCAAATTCTTATTTCTCCTAATACTAACAAAACAACTAAATATTCCCACCAAATAAGTTAAAAATAAAAATAAACTTATCTCTCGTAAGGAAAAACCTTTTTTAGATAATAACACCAAGGAAAATACCTCTACCAAACCTCTCGAAAATGTAGACAAAAAAAGAAATAAATGATAACTTAAGTTTTGTTTTCCCATAAAATTCACCATTAATATTATGGCAAGTTCTAAACAAAACAATACTTACAAAGAAAAAAAGAGTCTAGACCCTTTAACTTTTACTTTGAATAGTATTTAATGTTTGTCTGATAGTAGCATTTTCTACATTCTGAATAGTATACCATCCATATTTAGTCATTTCATCATAAACTCTTGCTTGGTGCCTCATCACTTCATCCAATCCTTCTTTTAATAAAGAACGAACATCTCCATTAGAACTTTCCAAAGTTCCATGAACATACACTTCAACAGTACTCTTAAGCACCAATAAATAATTATCCATTAACAGTTGATCATTCATTCGCTTTTACCTCCAACATATTCACTAACTTTTCCTGCATTTGCACATGTTTATCTAATTCACATTCCATAAAAGAAACCAACTGTTCATTTTCAAGTTTTTGAATAGTATCTCGACAAATAGAAATAATATTTTTCTCATGTCCAATAGCATCTTCTAAATAAAGTAATTCTTTTTGTGTCATAATTTTCCTCCTCAATACTAATATGAACAATATTATAAAAAATAAACAAAATTTCAAAAAAAGAAACGTAAAAATCCATTTCATAATAATATATCCTAAAAAAACAATGCTTTTCAACATTGTCCTTTATTAATATCATTATATTTTTTTAAATAACTTAAAATATCAGATGCTAAAGTAGAAATATGATTGAAAACTATATAAAGTAATAGGTTTATTAACCTCATAGTTTTCTTTAATTCGATTGAAGTAAATAATTCTAAATTAACACTACATCCAATACCAAGAAAAGAAAACAATATCATTTGTAAAATTATTATTTTGTATTAAGTAATAAATCAAAAAATTTATAAATTAGATATTGGTTTTAATACCTTTACTTGCCCGTTTCCTTTGTTAGTCCAAATAATATCTTTAAACTCTATTCCAATTTTACTGTATATTTCCTCTACTTCTTCTTTAGTTACATTTTCTACATACCATTCAAAATATTTTTTATACAAATCACTTTTTTTAAATAATAATGCTCTGCCATCTACCGTAAACAAATTTATTATTTTATCCTCATCAGTTTCTTCAACTCTTCTAAAGCCAAATCTCTCTTTATCAAAAACCAAATCAAGTGTTCTTACAGAAGTTAAAGATCCTATTGCAATATCTTCTCTTTTCTCAATAAAGTCAGTTAAATAAGATAAAACTTTAAATCCTTCTTCTCTACTCATTCCATCAGGTAACATAAAAGGTTTACATGGCCAATCAATTAATCCTACATTGTTTGGACCCATCCCATAACTCTCACCTATTCTATAATAATTAATATAATATAGTCTATAAATATTTTGATTTCCAATTTCGTGATCTTCTAATTTAACATCAAACTCATTATCATCATTTACAGTACAGTGGTGTTAGTATAGATATATAGACACGAAATTTTGCGAATGTGGTATAATAATTGCCACTGGAAACGGAGGAAGTGTCTATGAGTA
>CACXEZ010000164.1 GCA_902766815.1 uncultured Erysipelotrichaceae bacterium
ATAAACTTTGAATAATTTGAAACCCACTACCTAAAGGATCACTCCAAGGATTTAAAAAAGATACAATTCTCTTCATTCGATAAGGTGCCACAACAATAAGTCCTACCACACCAAGAAGTCCCAAAAATCCAATCTTAACAAAAAATCCCATAGGAACTCAACTAATAAAAAGAAGAACAACAATAGATACAACAATAATAACTCCAGTACCAAAATCCGGTTGTAACATAATAAGACCAAAGATTAAGAATAAAGAACCCAATATTGGCAATACTCCCCTTTTAATATCTTTCAAATCCTTTTCATTATAAGCCAAATATTTAGAAGCAAAAATAATCATTCCAAGTTTAGTAAATTCACTAGGTTGAATTCCAAAACCTCCAATTCCAAACCAACTACGTGATCCATTTCTAACACTACCTATTCCAGGAATTAAAACTAAAATTAAAAGTATAAAACAAACTCCAAAAATAAGATTAGCTTTATTTAAATACTTGGTATAGGGAACTTTTAACATCATATACATCACCATATAACCGACAATCAAAAAGATTCCTTGCGTTTTTACAAACTTATAAGCATCTCCAAACTTATATTCTGCCCATACATAAGAAGCAGAATAAATCATTAATAATCCAAATAAAGATATAACAATAATTCCAAATAATAATAACCAGTCTACTTTTCTCATCTTTCTTCTCCTATCTAATTCATTATATGAAATAAATGATAAAAAAGAAAAAAAGCTTATATCAAAGCCATACTCCATAAATTAGAGCAATCAGACTTAAAATAAAGCCACCAATCCAAAATAACTTTACAATATCTCCCTCACTCCAGCCCAATCTTTCAAAATGATGATGGATAGGAGTCATAAGAAATACTCTTCTTTTAAATACTACCACAGAAAATATTTGAATAATAACCGACAATGTTTCAAGAACAAAGATACCTCCAATAACCGCTAAAGAAAATTCGTGTGAAGTAAGTATAGCCACTGTCGCTAAAGTAGCACCTAACGACAAACTGCCTGTATCTCCCATAAACACTTTAGCTGGGTGAGAATTATATACCAAAAATCCCATAATACAACCAACTAAAACAAAACAAAAGATTCCAATATCTTGATATCCACTAATCCAATTACTCCCCCATGCAATCAATCCATAAGCAAGAAAAGCAATAGCTGATAACCCACCAGATAATCCATCTAAACCATCCGTAAGATTTACTGCATTAGAAGTACCTACTAGTAAAAACAAGATAAATAATCCATAAAACCAATTTAAATTCCATTCTAAATTAAAGAAAGTAACCCTCAGTACAGAATCCCCAGCCCCAAACTGTCTAAATAAAATATAAAAAACTAATGCTACCAAAAATTGCAAAAACAATTTTTGGAGTTGCGTAAGCCCTTTATTAGTATTATTCTTTAAACTAATATAATCATCCAAAAAACCTATCATCGAATAACTAATCATAACAAACAAAATAATAAAGAGATTAACAGAATATTCCATCTTTCCAGTTAATAGTAAAAGCAATGTAGTAATCAAACAAGGAATAATAAAGATAAAACCGCCCATAGTAGGAGTACCAGCTTTTTTCTTATGAGCCTCTACATAAACATTAATCCTTTGTCCAGCTTTTATTTTCTTTAAAATTGGAATTAAAAGAATACCAAAAATTGTTGATATGATAAAACCTATCATCAAAGCGAATAATGATTTTGTTAATACTAACATTTCTTCACACCCATTTCTTCTACTAAAATTATATCATAAAAATCCTTAAAAATTCTAAATATTATAGTAACTTTACAAAGTAGTTGTAAACCAAACAAAAAGATAGTATTACAACTATCTTATGAATTTAAAGATTCTTTAGTATATAAATCTTGATAAATTTTACTTGTCTTCAATAATTTATCATGTGTACCAAATGCTACTACCTGTTCATGAGCCACTACATAATGATATCAGTATTATTAATAATCCTATTAATAATCTCCTCAGAAGTATATTTTTCAAAAGCTACTGGCAACAAAGTCAAATTTCCAAATAAATATTTCTGCAATACTAGAAAGAAGAATAAGTATACTTGCAATAATAAGAAATTTCTTATCATTATCAATTAATTTTATTAGAGGTTCAAATTGTTTTAAATTTTTCATCACTTGCACCTCCATAACAAGATACATGCTATTATAATTCCCATAATTTATCAACAATAAACTAACATATCTAAATAACATTTCCCTATCCAAGCATTAATCTCACAACAGATCCAACAGGAACATTACTACCTGCAAAAGGTGACATAGACACTATTTTATCCCCACTACCAGAATATTCTACATCAAAGTCTTTTAAATACGTTCTAGCAACTTTAACATCCATACCCACCACATCAGGAACATCAACATACTTAACGTCAAAATAGCGATATTCTTTAGTAAGACCTTCAGACCTTTTCTCAATTTCTAAAGCAGGAATAACATCTTCTAAAATATTTCTAGCAATGGGAGCTGCGACAGTTCCACCATAAGCAGTAATCCCTTTAGGATTGTCAATAGCCACATACACAACTACCTTTGGATCATCTGCAGGCATAAATCCCATAAAAGAAGTGATATAATTACCTACCATATAAACACCATTACTAACCTTTTGTGCAGTACCAGTCTTACCACCAACACGATAACCATCAATATAAGCATTTCTACCACTACCTAATGCTACTACACTTTCTAAAGCATATCTTACCTTTTCACTAGTATTTGAACTAATCACATTTCGAACTTTTTTAGGCTCATTTTCTTGAATAATTTCTCCCGTTTCAGGCTCAATTAATCTTTTTACAATATAAGGTTGGTATAACGTACCACCATTAATAGCAGCACTAACAGCAGTAACTTGCTGAATAGCCGTAACACTAACTCCTTGACCAAAAGCTGTCGTCGCAAGTTCTACAGGACCAACTCTATCTAAAGAAAATAATATTCCACTCCCTTCCCCATTTAAATCAACACCAGTTTTTTTCCCAAAACCAAATTTATCAATATAATCAAATAGTTTCTCTTTACCAAGCCTTCTCCCCAATTCAACAAATCCCGGATTACAAGAATTTTGTACTACCTGTAAAAACGTTTGTGCCCCATGTCCTCCTCTTTTCCAACATTTAATTCTTGCTCCATCTACATTAACTGAACCACCATCATAAAAAGTATCTTTTTCTAAATCAACAACCCCCTCCTCTAAAGAAGCAGATAAAGTTACAATTTTAAAAGTACCTACCATTTTGACACATAAAAAAAGAAGATTTTATTCTTCTTCAATTAACTCTTTCAATTTATTAATTTGTCTATTTAGTAATACACATAATCTATTTATTCTTGTATCAGAATATTTAGTTAAATGTTGATACTTGTGAAGTAATTCATCAAACCAATCAACGATTCCATCTAATTTAGTAATATCAATTCTTTTAATATCTTTAACAACATGAATAATTTCATTAAATGGCAGAACCTCATAGAAAAATCTTCCCTCACCAGAAATATGTAATTCTTCTTCATCATAATATTCGATATTTAATGCTTGTCCATTATCAAATATAGGGGCCACGTCTATCCATTTTAGAGTATTAACATCTCTTATAATACCAAAATTATTCAAATGTCTATCTTCATTCATGATAAGAAAATCTAAAATAAACATATTCTCTAATTTTTCTCTAGCATTATTTATACCATTGTCCTCAAGTATTTTAATATATTCTTCATAATCATTTATATTATTATGTCTTTCCATATTATTTCTTATTTGAGAACAAGTAATAAGTTCTGTATCTTTATTTATGAAACATGGACATTTAGATACAACTGTATCTTTATAAGTACCTATTGTATATTCTACATGATTAAAGCCTAGTCTTTTGCAAATCTCACTAGCAAGAACTTCGTTAAATGGTTGTAATGTTTCGTTTTTATAACCACCCTTTAATAAATATCTAATATTATTTTCAATTATCCAGGCTTTCTTAAGCATTCCATCAGTTGTATTATTTGGAGTTTTTAAAGATTCTTCTTTAACTATTGTTTTACTATTTTTAGATAAAGAAGCCTCCATAAATTCGACATAATCAAAATCATTATCAAAAAAATTTATATCATCATATTTAATATCACTATTAAATGGCTTTAACCAATATTGGTCTGATAATGATAATCCAAATGCTTTATCTAAAAGTTCACTTGGTGTTGTAATATCAAGTCGAGATAATAATAAATCTAATTTATCTCTCCAAGAAGGTATTCCTCTTCCTTTAAACCAGTCTGACAAATTTGTTCTAAAAGGGGTATCATTAATATCATTTTCAATATAAAAACTTTTTAAAATATATGGTGCATAATCTACATTGTATACATCTATTATACTTGTAAATACTCCAGTAGCAGAATCATATTCTGCACATAACACTTCTGTATTTTTATTCATTAAAACAACTTTCATTTTTAATACCTCCTTTTTGTATTAATATTATATCAAAATTAAGAAAAACTTACAATGTTTCTATATAAACATTGTAAGTAAATTTATTAGTTTTTCTATCTTTTCTTAATACTTCAATGCTATCAATTTTTTGATTTTCTAAATACAATAAATCATTTTCTAATGGCCCATTAATATGTTTAGCGCCTTTTGTTTTTTTCTTTTCTTTGCCTAATAAGTTAAGATAAATATCCATTTTGATATTATATCTATCATTATCTATTTTAGATATAATAATTTCATCTACAAATTTTCTAATAAAATCTTCAAGTAGTCCACCATTTATTTCCTCTTCAATAGATTTAGATAGTTTTTCTATATTATTTTGATTTGATGATACTAAATTCTTTTGAAATATTAATTCTTGTTTTTGAAACATAAGTTCTTTTATTCTTTCTTCATATTGTTTAAATTGCATTTTTAAACTTTCTTTATTAATATCACCATTAAATACTAAATCTAAAGCATATGTTTTCTTTTCTTCAATTCTTTTTAATTCTTCATATACTTCTTTTATTTCATCATCATATTTACTATTATCAAGAGTATTTTGGTATAGTTTTAACATACTATCAATAATTATACTTTTTTCTAAAATGATAGCATTCATAATATTTTTCATTATATTGTATAAATCTTTTTCAGCAATAATTGGAGAAATACATGCATCTAATCTATATTGTAAATACATACTACAACTCCACGTAGGTCTATTCTTTTTTCTACTTCCATGTGATCTTTGAAAATTTGTATTATGTTCACTGCAATATATTTTTGCCGAAAAAGGATATTTTAATCCACCATTAAAACAAATGTTATTTAAATTATTTTTAGTTCTTGCTTCTAATATTTCATTTGCTTTTTCCCAAAGTTCTACAGACACAATAGGTGGAATAATATCATTACTACACTTATAAATAATTTGATTTTCTTTATCAATTTTAATTCTTTTCTTAGTTCTATAATCCATCACTTCACTTGTTTTGCCTCGATAAAATCCCTTATACTTAGGATTTTCAATTATTCTTTTTAATGTATCCTTATCATATAAATTCCCTTTTTTATTAAAATAACCTAAAGAAGATAATTTTTTTGATAATTTATAAAAACCATATTCTCCTGATGAATATAACTCAAATACTTTTTTTATAAATTTTGCTTCTTTTGGAACAATTATCAATTTACACTTATCTTTTTTATATCCAATAATATTACTTGATCCAAGTACATGTCCTTTTTTTATTGCTTCTTTATGTCCAAATTTAACACGAGAAGAAAGTTTTCGTGATTCATCTTGGGCAAGATTAAACATTATATTTAAAATTAATTCAGAATTTGAGTCAAATGTATTTAAATTCTGATTTTCAAAATATATTCCTACATTTGCTTCTTTTAATATTCTAATATAATGAATACTATCTTCAAGATCTCTTGCAAACCTCGATACTTCTTTAGTAATAATCAAATCAAATTTTCCTGCCTTTGCATCTTCAATCATTTCTTGAAATGATTTTCTTTTTTCTACTCTTACTCCCGATATACCTTCATCAATATATCCCTTAATATATGTCCAATCTTCTTTAGATTTAATATAGTTTTCATAATAACTTAATTGATTTTCTAGTGAATTTAACTGAACATCACTATCTGTTGAAACTCTTGCATAAAAACATACCCTTAAAGGAAGATTATATATTTTTTCACCACCCATTATTTTTTTAGATACCTCTATAAAATTCATAAATACCTTCTTTCTATTATAAACATTTTAATTCTTTTAGAAGTATTTCATTAACTTTTATAAAAGTATTTTCATCAATAATATTTCTTTTATATAAATTTTTATTAATTATTATTTTTATATTAATTTTAAAAATCTTATCATTAATCATTCTCATCACCAATAAATATTACGTTAAAATTATTTTAAATATGACTAAAACCTGGAGTTACAACTTTAAAAGTACTACCAGGCTCATAACTAGACCATATAGCAAGATTACGATTAATCTCTTCAACACTATAATCTTGGTAATGATTAGGATCAAATCCTGGACGTGAAGCAATTCCTAAAATTTCTCCTGTATTAGGATCCATCGCAATGGACCAAGCAGCATCTGCCTGATATTTCTCCATTGCATTATCCAGTTCCCTTTCAATAGCAGTCTGTATATCATAATTAATTGTTAACTCAATATCAATACCATCTGTAGGTTCCACATAATTCTCAGGTTTTTGAAGTCTTTGCCCCTTAGCATCACTATAATACTGTATAGAACCAGCAGCTCCCGTTAAATATTTATCATATTGAAGTTCTAACCCACTAAGTCCCTGATTATCAATTCCAACATATCCAAGTGAATGACACAATAACTTTTCATAAGGATAAACTCTTTTGGATTCTTTAACTAAATATACTCCATCAACACCTAACTTTTCTATAGCATCCGCCTGTTCATAATTAAGTCTTCGTCCTTCTGGATGTACTCTTTCAATGGAAGAAGACTTAAATATATGTTCACGAATCGCATCCACATTACAATGTAATATATTAGCAATATCAGTAGCAATCTGTTCTTTTTTATCCTTATCTATCTGATTTGGAATAAACACTAAGGATACCGTTGTTAAATTATCAGCAACGACTGTATGATCGCTAGTCATAATTCTTCCTCTATCTGCCTCTATTGGTAAATTTCTACTCCATAAATTATTAGCGTAAGTATTTAATTTACCATAATCAATTACCTGAATGTAAAACACTTTCCCAATAACTAAAACAAAACAAACAATAACTAACAATGTAACAATTTCAATTCTTTTATGAATATATTTTGAAAACATGAATATCACCTTAATAATAATTATTAAAAAAATAAAAAAAAAGAACTAATATATAACTATACTAATTCTTCCATCTTCATCAACTAATGTAGAGTCTATTCTATATAAAATAAAACAAGATTAATACATTAATACAATGAATAGTAACTATAGTTTCAAAAAAAGAATAAGTTATTTTAACATCAATTTTAAAGCTTCCTTAACTTGTTCTTCTAAAGACAAATCTCCATTTACTTTATCAATAACTTTCTTAACATCCGCTTGCTTATAGCCAAGTCCTAACAAAACCTCTTCCAACTCATGACTATAATCCTCACGAGCAAAAATTCCCGTATTAATAGCACCCAACTTACCCTTTAAATCCAAAACCATTTGTTTTGCAACCTTATCTCCAATTTTAGGAAACTTTTTCAAATAATTCAAATTATTATTCTCTATAGCATCAGCAATATTTGAAAAAGTTCCAGTCGCTAATATAGGAAGAGCCATCTTAGGTCCTAATCCTTTAACAGAAATAAGTTTTAAGAATAACTCTTTTTGTTCTTTATCTCTAAAACCATACAAAGTATATTCTTCCTCAGAAACTTTCGTATAAATATAAACAATATAAGTCTTATTTAACTGATAACTATATGGATTAGGTACATAGATCTGATAGCCAATATCATGATTATCTAAAACAATATAATTACTATCAATTTCTCTAATTTCTCCCCTGATATATCCGTACACTATTTCATCTCCTTTAATTTATTACTAGTCATAGTAGCTATAATATCCGTATCAATTGTCATAGTTCTCTTCTGATTTTTAAGTTCTACATCAATAGCATCCTTTAACATAATATTAAGTAATTCTTGATAAGAAATATTTCTAGCTTCCCATAAATGATGAGAAAAGCACCAAGGAATACTATTCACCTCATCCACATAAAGCTGTTTATTTTTATTATCATATAAAAAATCAATTCTAGCAGTTCCTCTCATATTTAACATTTTAAACACCGCTAAAGATAAAGTTTCAATTTCTTTTTTTAACTTTTCACTAATATTAGCAGGACAAGTTCTCTTAATACTACTATCTTCCAGACTATCATCAATCAAAAATTTATCTCCATATTCAATCATAGCTTTATTTGTAGTAACTTCTTCGATCTCACTAGTAATATTTCCATTTTCAGTAAGTAACACAGAACAATGATATTCAACTAAATCTTCAATCTTTTCTTCCATAATAACCTTACTATCATATTGAAAAGTTCTCTCAATAGTAGAGTCAATCTCTTCTTTTCTAGTAATTTCTTCTATTCCAACACTACTCCCTAATGTAGATGGTTTAATAATCAATGGATATTTCAATTCATCAATTTGTTTAAATAATTCTTCCTTTTTATTTCGATAAAATCTCTCACCAAACCAAACAAACTTTGTAACAGGAATATCATTTGCTTTTAATACCTGCTTCATAAACACCTTATCTTGAGCCATAACACTAGAATAAATACTACTACCAACATAAGGAATTCCTATCAAGTTTAAATATCCTTGAATAGAACCATCCTCCACATTAGCACCATGAACAATAGGAAAGGCCAAATGTAATTCCCCTACTTCCCTTTTAAATAAACCATTTGTTTGTAAAATATATCTACCATTTTTATTCACTAAATGAACTCTTTTAGCATATTTCTTAATCAAATTATCTTCCTTGAATGTTTCAACAAATCTCAAACAGCCTCCAGTATACCATTCTAAAGTCTTTGTAATATAAATAGGAATAATTTCATACCTTTCTTTATCAATATGATCCATTGCTTGAATAGCAGTTAAAATAGACAACTCATGTTCTACACTCTTTCCTCCAAAAATTACTCCAACATTTAACTTCATTCTCTATCACATCCCTAAAATCATTATAATATATTTTTCTAAAACAGAAAAGAAAAAAACGAATATTCTAATGTTTTTTGTCAAAGCATTGTCAACCATCATCAATGCCTTGGATGATACAAATCATAATTTTCTTTTAATGTTTCATTATTAATATTGGTATAAATTTGTGTTGTAGATAAATTACTATGTCCAAGCATCATCTGAATACTTCTTAAATCAGCCCCATTATTAAGTAAATGTGTAGCAAAAGAATGTCTTAATACATGAGGAGTAATCTTAGTAGAAATATTCTTATCCCTTGCTATTTTAGCTAATATTTTAAAAAAGCCCTGTCTAGTCATCCCCATCCCATGATTATTCAAAAATATTTTATCACATAACTTTCGCTTCATTAAAGAACTCCTATATTGATTCAAATAAAGTTCTAAATAGTAATGAGCAAGCTCTCCAAAAGGAACAATTCTCTCTTTATTACCCTTTCCAAATACCCTAACAAAAGAATTCTCTAAATCAACATTAGTAATCGTCAAATTAACTAACTCACTAACACGTAATCCAGTAGCATATAATAGCTCTAGCATAGCCTTATTCCGATAATCAAAAGCTGAGTTCAATGGAATATCTAACAACAATTCCACTTCTTCTATAGACAAAACATTCGGTAACTTTTGATAAAATCTAGGACTTTCTAAATTAAAAGTAACATTGTCAATATGATATTCCTTTTCCAAAAAAACATGAAAATTCTTAATAGAAGATATTTTTCTAACAATACTATAAATACTATACTTCTTCTCATCCATATACTCCAAATAATTATAAATATCTTCTTTTTTAATAAAAATACATCTCTCTACACCCTTTTCTTCTTGAAAAGACAAATACTTATAAATATCTAAAACATAAGAGTTAAGAGAATTATCAGACAAATATTTTTTAGTCAGTAAATACATCTGATATTTCCCAATCATTTGCTTGTTATTTTGATTCAAGTCTAATTTCTCTATTTCAATCATACTCATCACTTACCTTAACCTCATTATAAACCAAAAATCCCAAAAAAGCTACTAAAATAAGTTAGTTGCCTATACACATATAATACAAATACATAGTCTACTTTAGGAGTGATAAAAATGAATGAATATGGTTTTGATTATCTAAATTATATTACCAACACACCCAAAAAGCCAAATTATCACCAAACCGGAAT
>CACXEZ010000165.1 GCA_902766815.1 uncultured Erysipelotrichaceae bacterium
CCACTCAAGAAAAAAATGCAACATTTAAAATGTTGACACTTTTTTTATGAAAGTACTAGTTTCTTAGCTGTACGAACCATTTGAGAAGAATATCCCATCTCATTATCATACCAAGCAACCACTTTAACAAGTTGCTCTCCATCTACATCAATCACATCCGTTAAGCTACCATCAACAGTTGCTCCGCAAGTAGAACTGATAATATCACTCGAAACAATTGGATCATTCGTATAATGTAATGTTTCATTAACATTGTCTTGATAAAGTTGATTAATCTCTTCCTTAGTAACATTCTTTTGTAGTTCCAATACCAAATCAATTAAAGAACCATCACTCACCGGTACACGCATAGCGCCTCCACTAAGTCTTCCAGATAATTCTGGAATAACTTTCCCAATGGCAGTAGCCGCCCCAGTAGAAGTTGGAACAATATTAGCTGCACACGCCCTACCACGACGAGAACCAATGCCCTTATTATGAGAAACATCTAACGTTACCTGATCATTTGTATAAGCATGAACGGTAGTCATATATCCCTTTACTATACCATAATGATCATTTAAAATCTTTAATACAGGAGCTAAACAATTAGTAGTACAACTAGCAGCACTAATAATTTCTTCACTACCGTCTAATATATCATCATTTACATGATAAACAATAGTCTTAATATCTCCTTTAGCTGGAGCAGAAATAATAACCTTTTTAGCTCCAGCCTCAATATGAGCATGAGCCTTATCTTTATCAGTAAACCTACCAGTACATTCAAAAACAACATCAATACCTAGTTCTTCCCAAGGAAGTTTACTAGGATCGGTTTGACTAAAAACCTTAACCTTTCGTCCACTAACAATAATTCCCTCTTCATCATAAGTAATTGTTTCTGGTTTATAAACTCTATGATTTGTATCATACTTAAGTAAATAAGCAAGTTGTTCACTATCAGTCAAATCATTAATAGCAACAACTTCCAAATCAGGATCCTCTTCCATAATTCTAAAAACCAATCTTCCAATTCTACCAAATCCATTAATAGCAATTTTTTTCATGAATTTATTACCTTCTTTCTATTCAATAAAAGTATACCCTAATATTAATAAATTATCAAGAAAAACATAGTCAAAACCAAAACTTTACTTACCATTTCAGGAACCAATTCATAACAATAAGAATACAATAAGTATGATTAAAGGAGGAAAATAAATGAAAAAAATAATTATTACTTGCTTAATATTACTAATTTTAATAAGTGGAATTATTTTAGGAATTAAGCATTTTAACAAAGAATCAGAAAATAACAATCTTACGAAAATCACTGTAGCAGAAGTAGCTCATAGTGTATTCTACGCTCCACAATATCTAGCAGATGCTTTAGGTTATTTTGAAGAAGAAGGACTAGATGTAGAAATTACTCTATCTAATGGTGCTGATGCTGTTATAGCAGCCGTTTTATCAAAAGATGCAGACATAGGTTTTTGTGGTACAGAAGCAACAATATAAATTGCTGACAAAAAAGAAAAAGACATACTTGTCTATTTCAATACAAACAAAAGAATAATAGAGCCAATTAAAAATAGTGCTGACAAAATAAAAATAATAACTGGCAAATCAACAAAAGCAGTCGATTTATTTGTTGTTTTTACCTTGATTAATTTCTTAGAGCTACTATTACCAAGATCAGAGTCCATTTTTTCATAATCAATAGAATCCTGAGAATAAGTACTACTATCATCAACTTTAATATGATCACCATCTTGATTATCAAAGTCAATTTGTGAAATATCGAAAGAAGACTGATAATGATATTCAGGTGCCTCCTTCTGAATATCAAAGTTATCATCAGCCACTTTCACTGGTTCATTAACTTGTTCCAAAGGTAAAGTATTTTGTTCTAAAGTTCTAATACCATCACTTTTCTTAACTACATTATCATTTATATTCTCTTTTTCAACAAGAATTGGCTTTTCAACTTCTTTTTTCCTAGAAGGTACGACTCTAATAGTGCCATTATAATTAAGCTTATCCATAAGCAACTTCGCAGCATCATAATAATCAATACTAGGAATTAAAAAAACAATTTCAGAAGCAACTGCATACCCCTCTTTAACTTTTTTTTTGTACTCCATATTAACTGCATATTGAATTAACTTAATATCTTCATCTCCACTTATTGGAAAATATTTATTTTTTTTACTATTTTTAAATTGCTGATCATGTTTTCCCAAAACAATATAAAACTGACAAATAGGAAACTCAGTTATTTTACCATCTGTATGACTATTCGAATTATCCATAACATCATCCTTTACTTCTTGCTACTTTTCTACATTATAACATTTCTCCATCTTAAAGTAAAACAAATTAACAAAAAAAATCATTTTTTATAAACGATCATTCTTTGAAAAGTCTTTACATTCCATATTCTATCCAATAATGAAACAGACAAACGACTACAATTAGGACAAACCAAATATCCATAATATTTATTTTTATATTTTTTATATTTTAATAAAAAAGCCTTGTTATGCATACCACAAAAAACTATTCCCTTATACCTATCAAAAGTATGACATCTACCACTTTTTCTTTGTAAAATCATTTCATGAACCATATCCCATAATTCTTCTTCTACAATAGGAGGTACAGCTTCATAATCTCTATAAACAATCCAATCTCCCTCTTCGATATATTTTCTTTTATTATGCTTATAGTCCATCACCATACTCTTTCGTCCACAATAATATCCCTTATACTTATAATTAGTAAGAATTCTTTTAATTCTAGTACTATCATAATTAAAATGATACTTAAAATTAATTTTCCGAGCTAAATCTAAATAAGAATATTCCCCTATAGAATACATTTCAAAAATATCCCTAACTATTTTTGCCTCTTCATCAACAATAACCAATTTTCCACGATCTTTTCTATATCCCAATATATTACTATTTCCTAAAACTACTCCCCTTTGAATTGACTGCCTTAATCCAAAACGAACACTCTCAGATAATTTCCTTAATTCATCTTGCGCAATAGATGCCATTAAAGTAAGTCGAAATTCACTATCACTATAAAAAGTATTAATATTATCATTTAAAAAAAATACTCCAACACCATATCCCAATAATACATCTGTATAATAAATACTATCAATCGTATTTCTAGCAAACCTAGAAACACTTTTAGTTAATAGCAAATCAAATTGATTTGCCTTAGCATCATTAATCATCTTTAGAAAATTTCCACGCTTATCAACACTCTTCCCACTAATTCCTTCATCCACATAACCTCTAACATAAGTCCAACTTTTATTATTTTTAATATACTGAGAAAAATACTCTACTTGATTGACGATACTAGTAGATTGAAGTTCATGATCGGTACTGACTCTAGCATAAAAAGCAACTCTCAAAGGTAATTCATAGATAGTTGTTCCATGACTTAATTCTTCCCTAATATTCATTTTATCCCTCATTATTTATTATGAAAATCTTAAAAAAAAAGACCTCAATATAAGGTCATAGGATTC
>CACXEZ010000166.1 GCA_902766815.1 uncultured Erysipelotrichaceae bacterium
ACATTAGGTAACTATTCTTATTTACAAGCGG
The DNA here is from genome assembly GCA_902766815.1 of uncultured Erysipelotrichaceae bacterium. Next base: position 32 of record CACXEZ010000166.1, read on the forward strand.
GAATAGATACTAATACAAGATATGTTAAATTTGTTTCAGATTTTTGTGAAAATGTTACCAAAATGTGTTCTAATATGGATGGAATTATATTTGATATTAAAGGTGATAATAAGTTCCATAGATGGTGGGGACATGATAGCAAACATTTAACTTATGAAGAAATAAAATGTTTTGGTTTAATACAAGGAATTAATATGCCACCTATAATGCAACATTTTCATTGGTGTCATAGTACATTAACATATCAAACAGAATTATCTACTGACGAAATAAGAAGATTAATGAAAAATGGTAATATTAAAGATAATCAACCTATTGATAGTTTTGTTTCTTCTAATGAAAAGAACGGATTAGGTGCTTCAAATGATTATACAAAAGAAAAACATCCTGAACCAATATTATTAGGAAGAATTGAAAAATTTAATCAAAAAAACATATATAATACATTAAAAAGATATGAAAAAATTATAAAAGATGATAAAATAGAAAATGCAATTGTTATTACTTCAAATGGTGAGATATATCAATGTTTTGGTAATGAAAGTAATGTATGGCCTGATGAAGATTTAGGAGATAAATTGATAGGTGCTATTGTTACACATAATCATCCAATTCATAAAACTAATTATAGTTTTAGTAATGCAGATATATCTTTGTTTGAAAAGTATAATTTAAAGTTATTAAGGGGTATAGATAAAAAGTATACTTACGAGTTAAATAGTAATAAGAATCATGTGTTAGAAATGCCAGAAGATTATCTATTTAATAACTATGGATACGAACACTTAATGACAATACAATATGCAATCGATAAAAATGTTTATTATATGAGGTGGAAGAATGAGTGAAGAAGAAAAAAGAGAAATAAAAGAATTGTATACTGAATATGCTAAACAAGGTTTAATTGATTGCAAAAACATGTCTGAAGATGAAGAATATGAATATTCAAGAAAAAAAGAAAAAGAAATAAAAGAAAAATTAAAAAAGATAAAGGAAAAATATAACACTCAAAAATAGAGTGTTTTTATTATGGAAGGAGATAGGTAAAAATGAAAATAATGATTAGTCAACCAATGCAAGGAAAGACAGAAAAACAAATTAGAGATGAAAGAAAGGAATTAGTAAAGCAACTAGAAAAAGAAGGACATGAGGTTATTGATACTATATTCGCAAAAGAAAGTCCAAAAGAAAGTGATACTGCTCTTTATTATTTGTCTAAATCAATTGAGGCAATGTCTAAAGTTGATGCAATTGTGTTTATGCGTGGTTGGAATAATGCTAGAGGATGTGTCATAGAACACGAAATAGCAAGAATGTATGGCAAATTTATAAAAATAATATAAGGAGGGATTTAAATGAAAAATAATGATTTTGAAAAATTATGTATTAAGAAAATAGTTGAATATTTTAATGAAAAAGTTGATAAAACTGATAATTTTAAATTAAAGGAAGAAGATGTTTTTATTGTATGGAGTTGTAAAACATTACAAAACAATAAAGCATTAGTAAGCACTACTGTAAGTGATGGAATGTATTATGAATTAACTTATAATGGTGATAAGAAAGAATTGTATTTAGATGCATATAAGAAACTAGAAAATAAAGTATTTAAAATAGATTAATCAATGCTACTTTTCATAGGTAGCATAGAGTAGATATATAAAGTATCGAGTATAGGTTTCTCGGTGCGGTTTGCTAGCCTAGACTATACAAAATTAGCAAGAATATAGTTAAAAACCTTTATATCTATTCTATGGTGCTTATAAAATGCACTAAACTTATCTACCAAGTGTAGAATAAGTCCTAATGCCGAGTAAAATCGGTAATTGTCAAGTCAATAGAAATATTGGCTTTTTATTTGGATTAATCCACCGAGACGGATTATTTGGTATTTCTGACCGAGAAAAGAAAGGAGAACTTGTCAATATGAATGATGAGAACAAGAATGTGGTAACTACTACCGAGACAGTAGAAGATGTTAAGGATAACTCTAATAATCAAGAACCAAAAGTAGAAACCGATTGGAAAAAAGAGCATAGAGATGAACTTAACAGAATGTTTGCTGCTGAAAGAGAAAATGAAAGAAATAAAGTTTTAAATGAAGTTCAGCAACAAAAAGATGAGGCTAAAAAACTTGAAGAAATGGACGAATTACAAAAGAAAGATTATGAGATTGAATCTCTAAAAAAGCAACTTCAAGAAAAAGATTTGAACGAAAAAGCAAGTAATTTAAAAGATGAAGCTATTAAGCAAGCATCAGAAAAAGGTGTTCCTATTAGTATAATGAATACTTTAAATTACAAAAACGAAACTGCTGAATCAATCAAAGAAAAAATTGAAATATACGCTAAAGAGATACAAGGAATTAAGACTAATGTAATTAGTGAATTTTCAAAAGAAGAAGCCCCACAAACTGGCGATAATAACCGAAAGGAAGAAAAAACAGGTTATGAAAAATTCGCCGAAAACTATGGAAAATAGAAAAAGAAAGAAGGTAAAAAGATATGAATACTGATGTCATTAAATTTTATGACGGTAAAACGGTAAATGCACAAGCATTTGGTGCTTATATCTCTGAAGTTGCAAAAACAAGAGAGAATAAGTTGATAACTGCTGATATATTTACTGCTGATAAAAATGTTAATGATACATTTAAAAATTCAACAGGAAATATTTATGCTGTATTGCCATTATTAGGTGATTTTAGTGGTACAGCACAAAATTTAGATGGAGATACAGACTTAATTGAAGGTACTGGTGTAGATACATATTATTTCGGA
>CACXEZ010000167.1 GCA_902766815.1 uncultured Erysipelotrichaceae bacterium
ATGTAATTTATGTCCTAGAAATTGTAATGTAGATAGGGATAAGGGCGATTTAGGTTATTGTAGAGCTCCAGCAGATATGGTGATTGCTAGGTATTCTAAACATATGTGGGAAGAGCCAGTTCTTAGTGGTGATCAGGGGAGTGGTACAATATTTTTTTCTTATTGTAATTTGAAATGTTGTTTTTGTCAGAATTATGAAATTAGTGAATTTCATAAGGGTAGGCGTGTATCTATAGAAGAGTTTGCTGATATATGTTTAGATTTACAGGATAGTGGTGTTCATAATATTAATTTGGTTACACCTGTTATGTTTGTACCTAAGATTATAGAAGGATTAAAGATTGCACAAGATAGGGGACTTAACATACCGGTTGTTTATAATACCAGTAGTTATGAGAATGTTGATACTATTAAGATGTTAGATGGGTATGTGGACATATATTTACCTGATTTAAAGTATTATGATGATAGGTTAGGTAGGAAGTATTCTAATTGTAGGGATTATTTTCAATATGCTAGTAAGGCCATTGATGAAATGATAAAACAGGTAGGAAAGGTAGTGATTGACGATGATGGTATGATGATAAGAGGTGTTATTGTTAGACATATGGTTATGCCTGGGGGTGTAGATGATAGTAAGAAAATTATTAGGTATTTATATGAGAAATATCATGATGATATAGTTATTAGTATTATGAATCAGTATACTCCTGTTAGGGTTAGTAAATATAGTGAATTAAATTGTAAAGTAAATGGTCAAGAATATGATGAAGTTGTAGATTTTGCTTATGATCTAGGAGTAAGAAATGCTTTTATTCAAGAAGGAGATAGTCAAGAGATAAGTTTTATTCCTGATTTTGATATGTTTAGAGCATTGTAGTTTTTTGAAATTTTATGGTATAATATGTTTGAATTTCTTTTTGTGGAGAGATTTAGAATTATTTAGTTTGATGGTAGGAATCATTTGGATAGATTACTCTTAGTTATTAAGTGGAGGATGAGGTATGGAGAGAATACAGAAAGTTATTGCTAATTCAGGATATTGTTCTAGAAGAAAAGCAGAGAAGTTATTATTAGATGGTAAGGTTACTGTGAATGGAGAGCGAGTGTTTGAGTTAGGTACTAAAGTAGGTAAGAATGATATTGTTCTGGTAGAAGGTAATGTGATAGATAGAAGTCAAGATTATGTATATTATCTGTTGAATAAACCTAGGGGTGTTGTTACGACAGTTCATGATGATATGGGGAGAAAGACTGTTGTTGATTTGATAGATACTCAGGCAAGGATTTATCCTGTGGGAAGACTTGATTATGATACTACTGGTGTACTTCTTTTAACTAATGATGGAGAGTTTGCGAATGGGCTTATGCATCCATCTAGTAAGATTGATAAAGTATATATTGCTAAAGTAGAGGGAATTTTAAGTGGATATGATGTTAAGAAACTTAGAAGTGGAATTATGATTGATGGGTACAAGACTAGTAAGTGTCATGTTAAGGTTAGAAGTATTGATAAAAAGAAAAATACTTGTATTGTAGAACTTATTATTCATGAGGGAAGAAATCATCAAGTGAAGAAGATGATTGAAGCTGTTGGTAAAAGAGTACTTAAATTAAAAAGACAAAGATATGGTATTTTTACTTTGGATGGACTTAATACAGGGGAATATAGAAAAATTACTAGTAAAGAAGTTAGTATTATGTATAATATGATTAGAAACTAGGAATATAGATGGATTATTTATGTTCTTTTTTTTTATATTATCATATAATTTAATAGAAGGTGATTATTATGGGTAATAATAGTAAGATAGTGGAATTTAAAGAGTTTGTCAAAAATAATCCTTTTTTAATTTCTTATATTAGAAAAGGACAGAAGAGTTGGCAGGATTTTTACGAATTGTATGATTTGTATGGAGAAGATGAAGATGCTTGGGCTAAATTTTTGACAGAAAGTAAGGAAGAAGAGAAAGATAATAGTAATAGAAATAGTGGATATTTAGATGAACTTATTCATATGGCTAAAAATATAGATGTCGATAAAGTACAGGAAGGAATTACCTCTTTACAAAAAACATTAGGATTATTTGGGGAATTATTTGTAGGTAAGGGTGGAGATAATTCTACTCGTGAATATAATCCAAGACCACTTTATAGGAGATTTGAAGATTAATGACTTATGATATTCAAAGAAGAATAGATGCAGATATTAATTTAAAAAAGTTTTTAAGAGAGAATTCTTTTTGGTATAAAAGACTTAATAGAAGCTCTTTTAGTTTTGGTTATTTTGTAGATGAGATGAAGGTGAAATATAAACTTACTACTAGTGATAAAATTAATAAAACTATTGATAATATTACTATGTTTCAGAGTTTTCTTGATGTATTAAAGTAGAAAATCTTTTCATTTTTAACAGTTTCATGTATAATTTTATTGGGTGATATATTTATGCATGATGTTATGAAGAAAACTTATGAATTTTTGGATTGTTTGGATCAATCTGATATTATAAAAAACTTGGAAATATATAAAAATAAAATAGAAAAAAATTTAGAGATTAAAAAATTAATTCAGTTGGGTAATTGTACCAAAGATAAATATGAGTTATTGGATATTAAGAATCAATTATATAAGTTTGATGACTATCAAGGATATATTAGTAGTTATAATGAGCTTATGTATTTGGTTATGGATATTAATTCTAGATATAAGAAATTGATAGGTAAGGGTAGATGTTTTAAATGAGAGTAATTAGTGGTAAGTTAAAGGGAAGAAGTATTAAGGGGTATGATATTGATGGTACTAGACCTACTATGGATAGGGTTAAGGAAAGTTTATTTGCTAGTATTCAAGATTATTTAGAAGATGCTATAGTTCTTGATTTGTTTGCAGGAACTGGTAATTTGGGTATAGAGGCTATTAGTAATGGATGCTCACAATGTTATTTTATAGATAATAATAAGAGGTGTATTGAAACTATTAAAGATAATTTAAGTGATTTTAGGATAGAGCATCAAGGGATTGTAATGAATAAGGATTATATAGATGCATTAACTTGTTTTAAGGATAAGAATATTCAATTTGATATTATTTTTGTGGATCCTCCTTATCGATATCATGTTATGAATAAGATATTGGATTTTATTTTGAGATATGAACTTTTAAAGGATAGGGGAATTATTGTATTAGAGTATAGTGAAGATAAATTAGAAGAGTTAGGAGAAGAGTATCAGTTATTGAAATATAAGAAGTATGGAGATAAATTTATTTCAATAATTCAAAAAAACGTTGAATTAAAAAGTAAACGCTCGTGAAGTTGAGAAAAGCATAAATTCTTTGAATTTAAGCTTTTTTCAACTTGAAAAAG
>CACXEZ010000168.1 GCA_902766815.1 uncultured Erysipelotrichaceae bacterium
CATAGTATTAACCTCCAAGCTAATTATATAAAAAAATCTAGTTTTAAACTAGATCTATTCTTTAAATTCAAATTCAAAGTCTAATATTTGAACGATGTCGCCTTCTTCAATACCCATATTTCTAAGTTCATCATCAATTCCCATTTTCTTTAATTTATTAGAGAATCTTAAAACGGCTTCATCAGTATCTAGTCTACTCATTTTGAATAATTTAATTACTTCGTCACCGCTTATAATATACCTGTTACCTTCTTTAGTGATTTTATACGGTTTTTCTTCTTTAAACTTATATATAACGTGACTTTCAAATTTATCATTTGTATATAACTGTGTTTTAGGAATAGAATCTAAAAGATCTGCTAGTTTATAAACTACTTTGTCTAATCCTTCACCTTTAATTGCAGATATTTCATAAACTTCTTTACTAACTTTTTCTTTGAATTTTTTTAGGTTTTCTTTAGAGTCTTCCATATCCATTTTATTAGCTAGAATAATTTGAGGCTTTTTAAGTAGATTTTCATCAAATTTACGTAATTCTTCATTTATTGTTACATAATCATCATAAGGATCATTTGTATAACCACTCATATCAATAACATGTGCGATTACTCTTGTTCTTTCAACATGTTTTAAGAATTTATCTCCAAGTCCGGTTCCTTCAGCTGCACCTTCGATTAATCCAGGAAGATCAGCTACAACAAAACTACGTCCATCAGGAACTCTAACAACTCCTAAGTTTGGTTTTAAAGTTGTAAATGGATAATCAGCGATTTTAGGTTTAGAGGCAGATATTTTGGAGATAATTGTAGATTTTCCAACGCTTGGTTTACCTACAAGTCCAACATCTGCTAAAAGTTTTAATTCTAATTTTATTTTAAGTTCTTCTCCAGGTTCACCGTTTTCAGCATAATTTGGAGCAGGATTAGCTTGTGTGGCAAAGGCCATATTTCCTCTTCCACCTCTTCCTCCTTTAGCAACTATTACTTCTTCTTTATCTTTTGTTAAGTCAGCTATGACAAGACCAGTATCTTCATCAATAATAGTTGTGCCAACTGGAACTTTTAAAATTACATCTTCAGCAGCTTTTCCATGCATACCTTTTCCAAGACCATTTTCTCCATGTTTTCCTTTTATTAATTTATTATATCTAAAATCTACTAAGGTGTTTAAACCGGAGTCAGCTTTAAAAATAATATTAGCTCCTCTTCCACCATTACCACCAAATGGTCCACCTAAAGCGACATATTTCTCTCTTCTAAAAGCTAGGCATCCGTCTCCTCCATCACCGGCTTTTACTTCAACAATTGCTTCATCAATAAACATTTTTCATCACCTATCTAGTATTATACATCACAAATACTTTAATAACAAGATAAAACATTTTGGTGAAATTATTATGATTATTAAATGATATTAAGGTAAAATAAAAAGGACATTATCGATACTAGTACCTGTCAAGTTCACACTAAATAAAAAGATTCATTGATTTAAATATTTTAGCCGATACTGTACAGGTGACAAGTATCCTAATTTCTTTTGAATACGTTCATTATTATACCAATGAACGTATTTTTTTATTTCTTCTGCTGCCTCTTTTCTTGTTAGTTTATCAAATTGACAAAGCCATTCATGTTTTAATTGCATAAACCAATTTTCTATGGGACAATTTTCCCAACAATGTCCTTTGTGAGACATGCTTCTTGTAAATCCCATATTTTTTGCTAATTCAACATATTCATAGGCGAAGTAAACTGATCCCTGATCCGTATTTACTATAGCATCCTTTGCCGGTTTTAAATCTTTATAACTTTCTTTTATTAAATTTATATCATTGTAATTTGATGATGAAAATGATACAATTTCAGTATTGAAGTAATCTTTAATTGCTGATAGGTAAAGAGTCCCATCTTTACATTTTATATAGCTAACATCAGACGAGTATTTTTGATTGGGTTTGTCTGAATTAAAGTTACATTCAATTAAGTATTGAGCCTTATTCATAAGGTTCTTTTCTTTTGTTCTAGAAGCTGGTAATCCTTTTTTTGTGCGTTTAACTGTTTCTAATCCTAAAATATGTTTGTATCTACGAATCAACTTATGATTTAATACTATTTTTAATTTGTTTTCGATATGTTTTTTAAGTCTTATTGTTCCATAAATTCCATTAACATTATTATGCTCTTCTGATATCACATCAGCAATTTCCTCTTTATAATTATTAGCTTTGGGTTTCCCAATTTTTACCCATTTATAATAACTTCTTCTATTCACGTTTAAAACATTGCATATTCTATATACTGGGTATTGAGTCCTTAATTTATCAATTATTTGATATTTTTCTATCTGTGTTGCTGAGAGCGGATTTCCATCAGAAGAGCATAAGATTTTTTTAATATGTCAATATCCTCAATTTCTTGTTTTGATTTTCTTATGCCACGATTATCAATTCCTAATCTTCCTTCATCATATTCTTTATTCCATCTACTAACTGTACCACAACCTGATATTCCATATTTATTATTTAAATATGAAATGGTTGCCCCTTGTTTAAATTCCTTTACTATTTTTATTTTTTGCTGTAAAGTCCATTTCTTCTGTTTACCCATGAAAAAACACCTCCAAAGTTCTTTCTAAATAAATTTTACCATAATTTGGTTCTTTTTATTTAGTGTGAACTTTAAAGGTATTATAATCATCCGTCCCATCTTACTGTGGCGTTAGTTCCTCCCCATGGTGCGCCAAGAATAGAATCGTTTTCACTTTTCATAATTATTAGTATTCCAGAATTACCAGAAAAGGCAGTTTGAGCGATATTTGTAATATTTTTTTTAATTGTAACATTTTTTAGATTTTTATTAGCAAAAGCATTATCTCCGATAGAATCTATTACCACTCCATTTATTTCTTCAGGGATAAATACAGTTTTTTCACAGGCATCAGAATAATCCGTTATGGTAGTTCCTGATACAGTAAAACAAGAATAATCTGTTTGAATATTTTGAATATCATCTAATGCACTTCTTTTTACTTTATCATTACTTAATTTATGGTTTGAAAAAGTTGTAAGTAAGCTTAAAATAAGCAGTAAAAAAAGTGATAATATACCATATAATAATGCGGATGTGACAAAACCTTTATTATTCATAGTGCCCTCCTTTAGTTTAATTATACAATAGTTAATTTGTA
>CACXEZ010000169.1 GCA_902766815.1 uncultured Erysipelotrichaceae bacterium
AAGAATGGTAGATTGTGTAGGATATGTCATCAATGCTGCCAAAGGATATGAAGATGAAAATGGTCCAAGAATGGTAATGACTCCATGGTATTCTGATCCTATTCCATTTGTTGAAGCAGCAGAAATAGGGACTGAAAAAGTAATTAAAGAACATTCTACAATAGGTATTGTTGTAACAACTGATGGATCAATTGGAGAAATTCCACGTAATGAGTATATTAGTGCTGAAGAAACAGTTGTAAATGAGCTAAAAAGCATTGGTAAACCATTTATAGTAGTACTAAATTCTGTACATCCAATGTTACCAGAGACAGAAAAACTAGCAGAAACATTAAAACAAAGCTATGGAGTCCCAGTTATCCCCATCAGTGTGGAAAACATGCAAGAAAGAGAGATGTACGGGATTTTAAAAGAAGCATTATATGAATTTCCAATCGAAGAAGTAAAAGTAAATATGCCAGAATGGATAGCTATTTTAAATCATGACCATTATCTAAAGAAAGAATACATTACAAAAATTAAAGAAAGTGTAACAGAAATAAATAAATTAAAAGATATAGATAATATCACTGCTGGATTTAAAGATAGCGAGTATATAGAAAAGTCATACATTTCAGAAGTGGATACTTCAAAAGGAGAAGTAACAATCCAATTAGATGCTCCTAATGGATTATATAACAAAATCTTAAATGATATTATTGGTACAGATATCAATAGTAAAGCCAAAATGCTATCTATGTTCCAAGAATTAAATGAAGCAAAAACAGCCTATGATCAAATAAAAGGAGCACTAAAAATGGTAAAACAAACAGGATATGGCATTGCTGCACCAACTCTTGCTGATATGAAACTTGAAACTCCAGAAATTATTAAACAAGGTCCAAGATATGGTGTAAAACTTAAAGCAAAAGCACCATCCATCCATATGATAAAAGTAGAAGTAGAATCAACATTCGAGCCAATCATAGGAAGTGAACTTCAAAGTAAAGAATTAATTAACTACTTAACCAAAGACACCAACAGTGATAATATTTGGAAAAGCGAAATCTTTGGCAGGAGTCTAGATGTCATAGTTCAAGAAGGAATTCAAGCCAAACTATCTATGATGCCAGATAATATTCGCTACAAGCTAGGAAATACTCTAACAAAAGTCATCAACAAAGGATCGAATAATATGATTGCAATTGTATTATAAAAGAATAATAAAAAACTGATGTGAATCCTAATGATGGGTAGACATCAATTTTTTATTTGTTGGTTTTCCATTGGATAGAAAAGACAGTGTCACCACCGTGAGAACTAGCAGAAATAACCCCGTGATGATTAATCACAATTTCTTTCGCAATAGCCAGTCCTAAACCATAATGATTACTATCACGATTCCTAGATGAATCAATCTTATAAAAACGTTCAAATATTTTCTCTTCTAGTCCCTTAGGAATGCCCTCTCCACTATTTTTAAATTCTAAATAAACTTCTCTTTTCTTTTTTCTCAAAGAAACATAAATCATTCCATTTTTACTACTGTGTTCAATTGCATTATCCATTAAAATAACAAACAATTGTTTCAATTCTTCTACATTCCCCATAATAGTAATATCATCATCAATATAATAATCTAACTTCAAGTTTTTTTCATAAACTAAACTCTCAAAAGTTAAAATAGACTTTTCCAATTTTTTTGATAAATTAACTTCAGTAAAGTTTTGCAATCCCTGTTCTTCTAATCTAGCTAAGTTTAGTAAGTTAGTAATCAAATGATTCATTCGATTAGCTTCTTCCGTAATATTATCAAGCCATTTTTTCTCAGATAAATCATTTTCTAGAGCGTCAGCATTTGCCATAATAACAGCAAGAGGAGTTTTCAACTCATGAGAGGCATCTGCAATAAACTGTTTTTGTTTCTGAAAACTATCAATTACCGGTCTAATAATCCATCTAGTAAGTAAAATAGAAAGAATCACAATAAAAATCTCTACAAAAACAAATAGAACAATACTAGTTTTAAGTAGACTATATAATCTTCTCTGAACACTCTTATTATCAACAATTACAAGGAAACCGTTTTTAAAAGAATACGAATACTTTCTAGAATATAAATTACCAACATATAAACTATCAGAGAAACCTTCTTTCATTACATTTGTAGCATACTTTAAAATATCATCATTATCAGCAATACTTCCTGAATGATTAATCACTTCCAAAGAATCATCATCAACATTGACTAAAACAGTATAAACATCCAAATCGACAAATATCTTTTTAGATAAATCATCTTTTTCTTCCTCTGTAAATTCACGAATATTTTGATTGTTTATTGGTTTACTTCTATCTTCTGGAGGAGTTGTAACTCTATTTAAAGCGGACATTACTCTTTCTTTTTCATTCATATAATTCTGATAATTAAACACAATTAATACACCAACGAGAAAAATAGATAGTATCCCAAACAAGACAAAAAATACTTTATTTCTTAATTTTTTCATCACTAATCACCAACTTATATCCCATTCCCCTGATTGCTTTAATTTGAACATTAGAGCCAATGACTTTTAATTTCTTACGAACAAAAGAAAGATATGCCTCCAAATTATTAGATTCAGCACTACTATCGAATCCTCATACTTTATTATAAATTTGCTCACGATCAATAATCTGCTCATTATTCTGCATAAAATACTCTAATATTAAAAACTCTTTTCCAATAATATCTATCATTTCTAAAGTAGTAGTACAAGTAATAGTAGATTTTTTAGTATCAAGAATCAAATCTCCATATTCTATTTCAAAATTTTCATAATGAATGTTATGATTCTTGAGTTGAACTTGAATTCTAGCAACTAATTCATCCAAATGAAAGGGTTTTGTTAAATAATCATCAGCTCCATATTGAAATCCCTCTAATTTATCCTCTAATTGACTTTTTGCAGTTAGCATAATAACCTTAGAGTTGATCTTATTTTCCTTTAATTCACGAAGAATTTCTATTCCATTTATTTTAGGTAACATAATATCCAAAATAATCAAATCATAAATACCACTTAAAGCATTATATAATCCATCTTCTCCATCATAAGATATATCTATTGCATAATGTTCCCTCTTTAGCCTATTTGCCACCACCTCAGCTATTCTTTTTTCATCTTCAATCATTAAAATTCTCAAAACTAGCACCTCCATTTAAAGTGATTAATTATCTATAGTTTATCATATAACCTCATCTTTTTCCACATGTCGAAAGAAATTTGATAAAATGAAAATAATAACATACAGCTGAAATAAAGACTATAAACAATCCATCTAGCAAAAATAATTCAAAAAACTAAAAATTAAACTATTTAAACTAATTGACAAGAGGAAGATTCTATAATATAATTTAAATCGTTACAAACGAAGAAGAAGACGAGTAATAGTATCCCTTTTATCAAAGAGAGTTAGAATAGGTGAAAGCTAATATAAAATATACTATGAACAACACTTCGGAGTTGCTTAGGGGAACCCTAGTATCTTAAGCCGGGATGCAGTCCGTTATCTACTGAAATGATTTGATAGAATCATAAAGCGACCATATGATAATCATATGATAATTTGGGTGGCACCGCGGACTTTTCTACAGTAGTTCGTCCCTTACAAATAGGGATGTACTACTGTTTTTTATATATTAAAGGAGGAAAAATGAAAGAAAACAAATTTACCAAAGAAATGGTCCAAGATTACGCTGAAAAATTATTAATTGGACTAACTGAAGAAGAAACAAATATGGTATTAGATGAATTTGCCATTATTGACGAAACAATCAATAAAATTAATGAAATAGAAAATATTGAAAAAGTAGAACCAATGACTCATTGTTTAGACAGGTTTATTGAAGAATTAAGAGAAGATATACCAGAAGAATCTATTCCAATAGAGGAATTATTACAAAATTGTGACGAAGCAACAGAACGAGAAGTAGAAGTACCAAAGGTGGTGGGTTAAATGAATTATATGGAGTTATCAATTGAAGAAATTCATGAATTGTTACAACAAAAACAAGTAACAAGCAAAGAATTAATACAAGAGTCATTAAAAAAATCACACGAAGTGCAAGAAAAGTATAATGCTTTTGTCACCATTTTAGATGATGCAAAAGAAACAGAAGTAACTGATAATTTATTATCAGGCATTCCTTATGGTATTAAAGATAACTATAGTACAAAAGGAATACTAAGTACAGGCTCTAGTAATACTTTAAAAGATTATGTACCATTTTTTACAGCAACAGCCATAGAAAACTTAACAGCATCAGGAGCTGTACCAGTTAACAAAACCGTACTGGATGAATTTGGTATGGGAGGAACCGGAACTACAGGCCACACTGGCATCGTAAAGAATCCATGGGACAAAACAAGAATGTGTGCTGGTTCTTCTGCCGGCTCAGCTGCTGCCGTAGCTAGTGGAGTATATCCATATGCAACTGGAAGTGATACAGGAGACTCTATCAGAAAACCTGCTGCATACTGTGGAATTGTTGGATATAAACCAACTTACGGTATGATTTCCAGGTATGGACTATTTCCTTTTGCAAGTTCTCTAGATCACTGTGGAGTTTTAACTAGGAATGTTCGTGATGCCGCTATCGTAGTAGATAACATGAAAGGAAAAGACAAAAATGATATGACTACTTGGGACTCATCTAATATAAACTTAAAAGAGTCATTAACAGGAGAGGTAAAAGGAAAAAAATTATGTTACATCAAAGAATTATGTGATATTTCTATGTATCCAAATGCCACTGATACTTTAAAAAAACATCTAGAAAACTTTCATAAAGTATTAGAAAACAGTAAAAAGATAGGTTTAGACATAGAAAGTGTTTCTGTAGACAAAACGCTATTAGATGCTATAGCATCCGTGTATGTAGTAATCTCTTGTGCAGAAAGCTCATCTAACATGTCTAACTTGACAGGATTAATCTTTGGCCCACGTGGTGAAGGAGATAACTATATAGAAGTCATGAAAGATTATAGAACGAAAGGTTTCTCTCCATTAATTAAAAGAAGATTCGTAATTGGTTCTTACGTTCTACAATCAGAGAATATTGATAGATATTTCCATAATGCAGGCAGGGCTAGAAGACTATTAGTAGATACATGGAATAAATTATTTGAAAAATTCGATGCAGTAATCTTACCAGTAGGTAGCGGTCCAGCCAAACACTTAGACGGCTCTATCGACATTCTAGATAAAGATACGACAGCCCTAGAAGAACATCTTCAAGTAGGTAACTTTGGAGGATTCCCATCTATCACGATTCCCGATGGATTTATTGAAGACTTACCAGTAGGATTAAATATCACAGGCAAATGTTATGATGATGCTAATGTATTAAACATAGCTTATGCAATTGAATCAACTATGAATTATAAGAATCAAATCGCAAAGGAGGTCAATCATGGATAAATATAAAGCCTTAATTGGATTAGAAATGCATTGTGAGATCAGCGAAACAAACACCAAAGTATTCTCTAGTGCTAAAAACTCTTACACAGATATTCCAAATACAAACATAAGACCAGTAGATATGGCCTTTCCTGGCACATTACCTGTAGTCAACAAAGAAGCAGTAAAAAAAGCCTTAATGGCGAGTATTATCCTAAATTGTAAACAACCAGAATATATTTATTTTGAAAGAAAAAATTATTATTATCCAGATCTCCCAAAGGGATTTCAAATAACCCAAGAAACGAAACCAGCCCCAGTGGGTATCTATGGAGAATTAACTTATGAATGTGGTGAAGAGCAAAAAACAGTAAGAGTAAATAACATTCACCTAGAAGAAGATGCAGCATCATCTACTCATCATGAAGATACAACAACAATTAATTATAACCGAGCAGGTGTTCCTCTATTAGAATTAGTAACAGAACCAGACTTTCATAGTGCTGAAGAAGCAGTATCCTTTTTAGAAACCATGCGTTCTATCTACCAATACGCCGGTATTTCAGAAGCCGACTCTAAAAAAGGACAAATTCGATGTGATGTCAACGTATCTATTATGGATAGTAATGCAGATGAAAAAAATCCAGAAAATTGGGGAACCAAAGTAGAAATTAAAAATGTAAATTCTTTTGGTGGAGTAAGAGATGCCATTAATTATGAAATAAAAAGACAAACAGAATTAAAAGAAACAGGAGAATATGACAAGATGGAACAACAAACAAGACGTTGGGATGAGGAATCAGGAACTACTATTTATATGAGAAGTAAAGTAGATGCCATTGATTATAAATATTTTGTAGAACCAAACATTCCAAAATTCAAGTTGGCTTCATCTTGGCTAGAAGAAATCAAGACCTCTATTCCTCCATTAGCTCCAGAAAGAAAAGAAAAATATATTAAAGAATATAATCTATCTGTAAGAGATGCTAAAATTCTAACCAAAGAAAAATCATTAGCAGACTATTTTGAAGAAACAATCTCTTTAGGAGCAAATCCTGGGACAGCTGCTAACTGGTTAATTAGTATTATTTTAGGACACCTAAACAAAATGGAATTGTCAATTACAGAATTATCAGTAACACCAAAAATGTTAAAAGAACTAATTGATTTAATAGACAAAGGAAGCATTTCTATAAAACAAGCCAAAGAAGTATTACCAAAGGCAATTGAAGAGAAAAAAGATCCAGTAAAATTAGTAAGTGAATTAGGACTTAGTCAAATAACAGATGAAATTGAATTAACAAAGATAATTAACGAAGTAATAGAAGAAAATCCAACTCAATTAGAAGCATATAAGAAAAATCCAAAGTTATTTGATTACTTCATAGGTCAAATAATGAAAAAAACAAGAGGAAAAGCTGCTCCAGCATTAACAGCAAAATTATTAAAACAAAAATTAGATAAATAAAACAGAAAGGAATGATACTAGCTATGAAAAATATATATAGAACCTCTTACTGTGGTACTATCACTAACAATCATATAAAACAAACACTCACTTTATCAGGATGGATTGAAAATATTCGTGACCATGGAGGAATCATATTTTTAGATCTAAGAGATGAAACAGGCGTTATTCAATTAGTAAGTAATGATGATAAAATGTTCTTAGGTCTTACTAAAGAATCGACTGTAACTGTAACAGGAATCATTCGAAAAAGAAGTGTTGAAGATTATAATCCAAATCTTAAGACAGGAGAACTTGAACTATTAGTAGATAATATAAAAATTCTAAGTAAATCTCAAAATGTATTACCATTTGAAATTATCACTTCACATGAAGTAGGTGAAGACTTAAGATTAAAATATCGTTATTTAGATTTAAGAAACAAGAAAGTAAGAAACAATATCGACAAAAGAGCAAAAGTCTTAAAATTCATAAGAGAAAAAATGGATAGTTTAGGATTCCTTGAAGTACAAACTCCAATTATCACAGCATCTTCTCCAGAAGGAGCTAGGGACTTTGTCATACCATCTCGTAAATATCCCAAAAAATTCTATGCCTTACCACAAGCTCCTCAAATTTATAAAGAACTTCTAATGGTAGGGGGAGTGGATAAATATTATCAAATAGCGCCATGTTTCAGAGATGAAGACTCTAGAGCCGACAGAACAATGGAATTTTATCAACTAGATTTTGAAATGGCCTTTGTAGAAGAAGAAGACATCTACAAAATAGGAGAAGAAATATTTTATGATATCTTTACAACATTTTCAAATAAATTAGTTTCACCGAAACCATTTCCACGCATTTCATACAGAGAAGCAATGTTAAAATATGGAACCGATAAACCAGATCTAAGAAATCCATTAGAAATAATAGATATTACAGGATATTTAAAAGAAACAAGTTTTAAACCATTCCAAAAATCTATCATTCGTGGAATTGTAGTAGATAATATTGGTATAAATTCTAATAGTTGGTTTAATGAAATTGTAGATTATGCCACTAGCATTGGAATGCCTGGAATTGGATACGTAACCTTAACGGAAAGTGGTAGTCTAAAAGGACCAATTGATAAATTTCTAACGACAGAAGAAAGAGAAAAATTAATAAAAGAAACAAACATGAAAACCAATAGTGTCCTATTCTTTATTGCAAACAGAAAAGAAAAACAGGCAGCCAAATATGCAGGATTAATTAGAACTTACCTAGGAGAAAAATGTAATTTAATTGATAAAAATCAATATCAATTCTGCATTATTAATGACTTTCCAATGTTTGAATATAATGAAGAGTTAAAAAAATATGACTTTTGCCACAATCCATTTAGCATGCCAAAAGGTGGTATAGAAACTATAAAAAAAGACAAGTTAGATGATATTCTGGCTTATCAATACGACTTTGTTTGTAATGGATATGAAATGGCCAGCGGGGCATTAAGAAATTATGACCTAGAATGCTTAGAATTAGCATTCGAAAGTGTTGGATACACCAAAGAAGTAGTAAAAGAAAGATTTAAATCTCTTTATAATGCATTTCAATATGGTGCTCCTCCTCACGGAGGGATGGCTCCTGGCATCGATAGAATCATCATGCTTCTGAATGATGTAGATAATTTAAGAGAAGTACAAGCCTTTCCAACGAGTGCCAGTGGAATAGATAATCTAATGGGCTCTCCATCAGAACTAACAGAAGCTCAATTGAGAGAACTACATATAAAAACTAGATAAAAGTTATGATAAACTCTTATCTAATTTTTTTATTTTTCTTGGTCCATAAGCTCCTCTTTTACCATCTCTATTTGTAATATTCTTAGAAGAGAATTCATAAACATCATTTATCTCATTAGTAAATTTAGTAAATGGAGTAACTTGTTTAATAATATTAATGTAACTCTCTAATCTTGAATCCAAACAGCATACAATGCCTTTATCTCTACCATCACGAATCAATCTACCAGTACCTTGAGCAATTTTTTGAATCATATCATTCAAATAAACCATTCTAAAGGCATCTTTTTCCTTAAAATCTTGGGCTTTTCCCTTTGTAATAGCATCAACATTAGCAAAAGGCAGTCTTGTAATAATAACATTACATAAACTTTTCCCTTTAATATCAATACCCTCCCAGAATGCTCCAGTAGCAAATAAACAAGATTTAACGTTCTTCTCAAAATATTGACATATTTGAGCATTGCTTGCTTGTCCTTGCATCATAATATCAAAATCAAATTGATCCATATCTAAATGTTCATATACATATTTCATAGACACCTTAGATGTAAATAATACCAAACATCTACCATTAGTAGCCTTCATAAGTTCACTCACTTTATCAACTAATTGTACTTTATAAGTATCATAATTTTCTTTAGGATTTGCAATTTCTGTATCATAATAAAATAAACTATTTTCATCATAATTATACGGAGAAGCATAAGTATGTCCATTTACTATCGTCTTATCAATAGGGCTAACCTCATCTAAAGAAAGACCTTTTTTAAAATATTCATAACTACTATTAGCATCAAGCAAAGTTCCAGATGTACAAACAATCGGAATATCTCTATAAAAGATTTTATTAGTAACATCAACAGTACTTCGACTAGCATATCCAATCTCTATCTTGTTTGTACGATAAAAATTAATCCAATAAATATTATCACTTTGATTTTTTTGAAGCATATCTCTAAATAAATAATTAATCTTTTCTAAATTTTCTACTTTATAATCAGAATAATATCTCATATTACGATTATAAATCTTTATTTGATTAATAATTTTATCTAATCTTTTATTAATTTCTTTTAAAATATTCTCCGTTTTATCAACAGAAAAAGGAATTTTATCACAATCAATAATTTTAATTTCTCTCTCTTCATTATTATTATAAAAGTATCCACTACCTCTTTTTCTAACAACAGAAAAGAAATTCTCAATCAAATGTATAGTTTTTACAATATAATCTTGCATATTTTTATGGTCAAATATATTATTGACATAATAATTAAGAGTTTTTTTAATAATCTCCAAATTCATAATATCACTATTAATATTTCTGATAGCATCCTCTAATTTATGTGCTTCATCAAATACAATCATATCAGCATTATTAATAAAATCTCTGTTGTCTAAAACCGATTTAGCAAAATGATTATGATTAGTAATAACAATATCCGCTTGATTAATTTCCTTAGAAATATCTTTATGAAAACAAAATCTAGAATAATTACAATGACTACAAGCGCCTCTATTTTTTATTTGAACCTGCTTCCAAACCCTATCACTAACTTCTAATAATTCATCTCTATCAACAGTACTTTTACTATTAATATCTCTTCTTAAATCCTTTAACGTTTCTTTATCCTTACCATCACAAGTAGCAACCATTTCATCTATCTTAGCAAGACATGCATAATTATTAACTCCCTTAGCAATAGCAGCATTAATTTTTATTCCAAGCATTTTAGAAATCATATGAATATCAGTAAGAAGCTGCTGCTGTAAGCCAATATTAGAAGTAGAAATAACAATATTTTCAAACTTACTTATATTTTGATAACTAGAAAATATTGGAATCAAATATCCCATACTTTTACCAATGCCAACTCCAGCTTGCACAAGTAATATTTCCTTATCACGAATTGCCTTCATAACATCTTTAGCAAACATATGTTGCCCTTTTCTATAAACTAATTTAACACCATTAATTTCTGTTTTTTTTTATCAGATTCGTAAATCTTTTTAAAAAACTGTTCAATCTCATTTTGTGCAACTGTATATTCTTTATCCTGTCTATCTTCTCTCCAAATAGATTCAATCATTAGCCTCACCCCTTAAATATGGCTCTATATTATACATAAAACACAGTTTTTGTCAATAACTACAAATTAATTTCTATAAAAAACACTTATAGAAAAAGAAATTAAATTAAAATACTGTAAGTTAATAAAAAGACCATTACCTAAGTAATGATCAATAATTCACCTCATAATAAATATTAATCTTTAAATGTATTCTTAACAGCTAAATAAGTAAGGCAAATATTAATAGCAATTCCTATAACATATCCAACAATATAAGAAGTTGTATTATTAGCGGAATTAGCAATAAGAACTAATACACCATTAACCAAATAGCATCCACCATACACATATAGATAATTAATACCTTTACCCTGAATTAAATAAATTAATCCAAATAATTCTCCAGCACATGCTATAGCAGAAACTAAGTAAATAATTCCACTGCTGGCAGCTATTAAGTTAGAAACAACCCCAAAACCAGAAAGTACAATTAAAAATATTAGCCATACCTTACCAATTGTAGAAATTTTCTTTGACATAATTCTCCTCCTTCAGCAATATTATATCACATAAACGACAAAAATTAACAAAATGTTGTACAAAAATTAATATAAGTGTTAAAATATACATAGATATGGAGGAATAGGATGGATAATCATTTTCTAAAGAATAGTTTAATATCTCACAGAGGTATTCATGATAATATAAAAACATATGAAAATACCTTAGAATCATTTAAATTAGCAATGAAAAAAAACTATATAATAGAACTAGATATTCATCTAACAAAAGATAATCAAATAGTAGTATTTCATGACTATAACACCAAAAGAATCACCGGCAAAGATCATATAGTAGAACAATCTACTTATAAAGAATTAAATAACCAAGAAATAATTCATATCCCAACTCTAGAAGAAGTATTAAAACTAGTGCACGGTAAAGTGCCCTTACTAATAGAAATTAAACAAAACTCTAAAGTAGGACTATTAGAAAGAACTCTGATGGATATCTTAAAAAATTACAAAGGAGAATACGCTATCCAAAGTTTTAATGCCATGACCGTATATTGGCTTAAAAAACATTATCCAAACATATTAAGAGGTCAATTATCTTACCATTACAAAAAGATAAAAATGAATAAATTATCTAAATTTTTACTTAAAAACATGATATTTAATCCTTTAACAAAACCAAACTTCATATCCTATAAATATAATGAATTATCCCCAAGAAAAATAAAAAAATATAAGAAAAAAGGTATCTCTCTTATCGCATGGACCATTAACAACAAAGCTGACTTCAACAAATACAAAGATATATATGATAATCTAATATGTGAAAAATTTATATAAAATATTTGTCTAAACTCCAATTTTAATATATAATATTACTATAAAATAAGGAGTGGTAGAATGAATGGACAAGTTGAAAAATTAAATATAATAGAAAAACTTCAAAAAGTCTTAATATTAAGGAATTTAAAAAATAACGATTTCACAGCCTATCAAAATATAAGTTCTCTAAGACTAAAAATGGATAAAGAAATATTAGAATTAGCCTGGAAGATAGCTTCTCCAGAAAATTATCATGAATTTCCCGAACATTATCAAAAATCAAAACTAGAACAGACTACTAACAAAGGAGCATTACTAAAATATTTAAGCCCAAATATCCAAGAACAAATCTGTTTAGAAACACCAAATCTATTAATAAGTAGTAGTCCAGATATTCAAATAAAACTAGGTCCAAGTCATCCAGAATTAATAACTAGTTTTGATAAAGATACTCAACTAAAAATCGCTTTTCAAAATGGTGACTTATTAAGTAAGTGTTATGAAAGTGTTCAAGAAGAAGCTATTAAACAAAAACCTGAACTTATATACTATTGTTCTTTAAATATAAAAAGAGACAGATTAATAGAAAATCTAGATTCTACATTATGGGAGTCATATTTAAAAACACCAAATTTATCAATGAAAAATGACGAACTGAGAATTCTTTTATCCCAATTACCATCAGAAACTAAATACAAATATGAAGCAATATTTTATGAATCAAGAGCAGAAGAAGAATTAAAAGAGAATCTCTTATTTGAAAGATCAAAAACAATGAATTACGAATTTGCCAAGTATTGTAATTTAGAAACACAAAACAAAATATATGATATAGTCCAATCTATTTCTAGCGAACAAGCAGCATTCCTTGATGAAAAAAGAAATAGCCCAACAGGAACATATACAAGATATCAAGATTTTAGTGAATCTTTTATATTAACAAAATTATCTGAAACATATGGAAATGACAAAATAAATGAATATAAAAACTTTATAAATAAATTATATCAAAAATATCCATGGGAAAAACAACATATACTAGGCATATTTTTGAACGAAAAATCTAGCATAGTAGAAAAAGTTGAACCAAAAAAAGTAATAAATTTTCTTGAAGATTACCTAAATGAAGATAAAGTGAAAGAAAGAAAAAATAATCATGAAGCAAAGGCATATTACTACAATGAATTCTTCGATTTAATCAAAGAAGCCTACGGAAAAGAAGCCTTAGAAATTCTAAAAGAAAGACCGGGATTAAATTTTGAAGATATTGATAATTTAGAAGTATTTTCTCCTGAAATTTTAAATAATTTTAGTAAAGGTTTTATTCATGATTTGTTAAATTATGACTTCGGACAAGAAGAATTTGATATCACAAAAATAGCTAAAAATCCTGAAGACCTACAAGCATTCAAGTTATATTATTCAAGAATCTCAAAAATACTAGGAGAAAATGCTACAACAATGAAAATATGTATCTCAAGATATAGAGAATATAAAAATATTCTAAAAGAAGCATCAAAACAAAATTTAACAGAAGAACAATTACAAAAATTAGATGCCCTATGTACATGGCCCAAAAATATAGCTAATATCACCAAAATAGAAGAATTAGATAATTTAGAAGAAAAATTAAAAAAAACAATTATAGTAGCAACAAATGAAAAAAATGAAATATTTGATTTAAAAACAATAGACTTCTTTAATACTAATTTAGAAAGTGAAAATATTTTATTTAGTTATTTGAATCCCCCAAAAGATGTATTAGACATGTTATCTTCAAAAGAAATAGAAACACTAAATTACTTAAAAAAAACAGACTTATTAACAAAGTATTCTTTTCCTAAAGGAAATAATACAACATTAAATCAAGCAATAGATAACAACATGTCTTTAAGTAAAATATTTCTAGATAAATATACATTATTAACTAAAATAAAAAATTATGAAATGAAAAAATTTCAAGAAGAAACAATTACAGGTAGAAAAGAAATTGAAGAAAATATACAAGAAAATAAATATGATGCAAAAAGAGTTATAGTAGATGGAATAGAGATTATCGATCTAGGAACGATGCCAGTAAATTTTGCTATACATAATCCTAGTATGAACAATAGCGGAGTTCTTGAAAATATGGAAAATTTAATGAATGAAAACTTAATATTTGAAGGTAAAAGTGGTATCTCTACAATATCAGCCAATGCGGAGTGGGAAAATGGTACTTATCGTTCTATGGGAGTAGGAGGAATCAGATACATTTATTGGAATTTCGATAGTAATGAAATTATGGCATTTAAAGGAAATTGTATTGAAGAAAATTCATACACCAATGGTGATTCTAATGTATCACATGTGGGAAAATTAATAAAATCTACTGGTGATACTAACTCCTCGTTAAGAGAATACAAAAATCAAAATGCTGGAACTGAAATAGCCTTTTATCGTCGATATAGAGATCACAAAAAAATAGAAGAAAGTCCAAGATATGGTGGGAAAATAATACCTGATGCAATATTTGCTAGTTTTATAACTCCAGAAATTTTACAACTTCCAACAAAAATATTTGGAAGAAATATTCCCATTATATGCAGAGGAACATTACAAACAGAAAAAAATATAAGAGAAATAACAGCGATGATAAAAAATCAAAAAGAAATACAAATGTTCAATCTATCATTCCAAAAAGTTAGTAATGCAGAAGAACAAGGACATAGTCGCTAAAAGGAGTAAAGAATAGATGTATACATGGGAAATAGAAAATTTACTAAAATTAAAAAATTATGTTTTATATGGAGATGAGTACCTACATATGATAAGTACCTCTCCCCAAATAAAAGAAATCAAATATAATGCCTATAATGATACCTTTGAAAGTTGGACAAGAGAGGATGATAATTCAGTAAACTATTTTAAATATAAAGTAAGAAAAAGAAATAACAATAATTAGAAAGAAGGTAATTATGAAAATCATTATCACAAGAAAATTATAATTTAAAAAGTGATAAATATATATCATTAAGAGAAATATTAGAACATCTAGAAACAGATGATAATTTAGTAGTACCACTAGGAAAAATAAATAAATATAGGATTTGGAGATATTCCATGTCTATTAATAACTGGAGAAACAGGGGTGGAACAAGCAGAGCCAGATTAGATGGCGTCATGGACTCTAAACATTCAGTATGGGAAAATGAAGAAATGAATGCATCAACTTTTCAATATGCAAGAGATATTTGAATTGATAAAAACAAATTTATCTGGAGTTGCATCTGCAATTCAAAAGTTTGGTACTGATACCTGAGCAGACGAGCTAAACGCAACTCACGCAGCTGAAACAGCAAAATCAAAAGCAGACAGCATCTTAGCGGAATTAGGCTCAACAAATAGTTAACTGATTAAAAACTATCAGATAATAGATGCTGATAGTTTTTAATCAGTTAACTATTTGTCGGAATTATTTCTTTTAACCATTCAAATTCTTTAACGATAATTCCAAAAAAAATAAACATAAAAAGCTTACAAAAAAATAGTAAGCTTTTTTAACATTTCCTAACATCTATTCTTTACTTTTAAACACTTTTATTATAAAATATCATTAAGAGGACAGTGGTTGTATGAAAGAATTAAATTTA
>CACXEZ010000170.1 GCA_902766815.1 uncultured Erysipelotrichaceae bacterium
AGATTTTTGAAAATAATTTTATTAACTTTAACCTATCCAATATCATAAAGGTATGAATATAAAAATGAATTTGTTTTATTTCTCCTTTTGGACAATGTTTTATATATTGATTATTTCTATAATTTGGAATATTTTTCCTTAACCAATCAAAAAACTTTTTATATTCCATCATCATTTCTTTAGAAGATGCAGTCTTTCCTGAATATAATAAATACCATATTAAATATCTAATAATAAAATATTGATTCAATTCCACATTATCTATTTCTTCATAATTAATTTTTTGAACTAATCCTAAAATATCTACCTTTTGATTAAAACCCTTATGAACTGTATTAGATAAAGAACTAGGATTATAGTAATAAAAATAACCAACATCATCAACTATATCTATTTTAGGATTTTTAGAATAAGCTAAAACATTAAAATAAACATCTTCACTTGCTGAAGTATCTAGAAATTCTATTTGATGACTTTCAAGAAAACTTTTTTTATACATTTTACAATAAGGAGCCACTACAACATATTTGGCAAATTCTCCTTTTTTTAATTTTCTTACAAAGTCTACGTGTTCTCCCGTTACTTTTTGATAGCCGCCTATTACCAAATCCAAGTCACCTTTCTGAATAGCTTGATAATAATGCTCTATATAATCTGGTAAAACATAATCATCACTATCTATAAACATAACGTATTTCCCCTTAGACAGTTTAATTCCTTTATTTCTTGTCTTAGCTGGTCCCATATTCTTTTGATCAAATACTCTTATTTTCTTATTATTTTTATAAGTTTCTAATATTTCCAATGAAGAATCTTTAGAACCGTCATTAATTAGAATTAATTCATAATTTTGAAAGGTTTGTTTAATAAGACTATCAATACATCTTTTTAAATATTTTTCTACATTATAAACCGGAATTATTACACTTACTTCAGGCATTATTATTCACTTCCCTCTTTTGCTTTAGAATTGAAGTAATAGTTAGCAAGACAAATAAAATAAACAACGCTAACATGGTAATACAATAAGCCAAACAGGCACCGTTTACTCCATCTTTTATAATAAAATAATTTGATAAGATTAATGAAATTACGACGCCAATAACATCTACTATTGTTTGTCTAAAAATTACTCTCATAGAAATTAATATATTTGACAACATGGCAACGCTTCCATATAAAGTAGCCCCACACATTACAATTACTAGAGATGACTTGTACTCTTTTAAATCTAATTTATAGATTAATTCCAACAAAGGTATTCCAAACATATAAGATGCTATGGTTGATAAAACACCAAATAGAAAAACAAGAGCAACCATTTTTATAATAGTAATAGTAAATTTTTTGATATCTACTTCTAATGCTGTTTTTAAGTTCATTAAAAATGGATGTAATATGAATTGAGCAATCAATACAACAACAGAAGCAGGCATAATTAATATACCAAAAATAGTACTAAAACTATCTTCCATATTAGCATCAATTACATACCTTGGTATATTTAATATATACATACTTAAAAAACTAAGACAAAAAGCAAAAAAACCTTTTTTAAAGATAGCAAGAATATGTTCTTTATTCACTTTTTGTAGATTAAACTTCTTTAGACAAATATTTCTACAATCGTAAAAAAACACAATCAAAATGTAAGTTATCACTAACATAACAGATGAAGCCAACACATTTCTAGTTAAAGAATCTGTTAGCAAAAATACTATAAATCCTATTAGATTTTTTAGAGTTAAAGAAATACCTACCTTATATAAGGCATACTCTTTTTGAAAAAAAGCGTAAGCCACTTCTGAAAAAGCCTCAAAAGTTTTTAATAAACATAAGACTAATACAATACTACTCTTCCATAAACTATAATGTTTTATTTTAATAAACATAAAAGAGATAAATAACATGCTCAAACAAGTTAAAATTTTATGAAAAAAATAGTCGTTATCTGTAATAGAAGAAGTATCTGTCACTTGATACACTCTTCCAGAATATACTCCAATAATGTTAAAAAAGTTAGCTGTAGAAAAAGCAAGAGTAAAAATTCCAGCATCATCAATTCCATTGATTCTTGTGACAACTATTAAGAAAAATAGTGAATTAAAAGCATTTATGCCAGAACCTAAAGTATTCCAAAAAATATCTTTTCTTATATTTTGATTTTTCTTTGACTTATTTTTCATCTTCATTCACATTCTCTTTCATCAATGAAATCTCCTGAATTAATAACCTAATTTTTTTATCTTGATGAGAATTAATAACAGTATTTGTAATATTAATTACTACTAGTACAGCTATTAATAAAGAAAGAACCATATTAGATGCTGTCTGGAATCCTAATAATTTTGTAATATAATTAAGAAGGCCTGGAACAAACAAACAAATTAACAGAGCAAGAAATAACACTAACCATACCAAAGAATATTTAATATTAATCTTTTCTTTTCTAATCAAATATAAAATAAGTAATATAATAAATATACTGAATAAAAAAAAAAAAAAAATTAAATTACCACTCATTTTTTACTCCTCCCAATACCTACTAGTAAAATAGATAAAACTACATTAAACATATAATAGATATTTTTCCAAGCTCGAATACTAGATATCCCATTCTCTCTTTCATTCATACTAACAGCTACCTCTTTAACTTTATATCCATTTTTCAACAACTCCGTAGTTGAAACTGGTTCTGGATATTCCACAGGATAATTATCAGCAAATCTCTTAATTATTGTTCTGTCAACTGCTCTAAAGCCACTTGTAGTATCATATACCTTTTTTCCAGTAACTAGCTTGATAAAGAAAGAGATAATATTAATACCAATTCGCCTAGCCCTACTAGATTGAAACTCACTCGCTGCTTTATCAATAAATCTTGAGCCAATAACCATATCAGCATTATCACTAATAATTGGTTCTATAATATTTTTTACATACCGTACATCATGCTGCCCATCTCCATCAAACTGAACAGCTATATCATATCCACGTGCTATAGCATACTTATATCCAGTCTGAACAGCTCCTCCAATCCCAAGATTATGAACCAAAGTAATACATGGAATATTATTTTTAAAACATATCTCTTCAGTTTTATCTCTCGAACCATCATTAATTACAATAGCATCATAATTAGTTTTATTTTTTTTATTATAATCTATTATTCTTTGATAGTTCTCTAATACATTTTCTTCTTCATTATAAGAAGGAATAATTAATAATACTTTCTTCATTTATATACCTCCTATTATTTGTGCTTTGTCATTTTTTGATTCAACGTAAAATAACAAAACATAAAAGTTCCAATAAAAACTGGCAAAAACACAGGAACAGCATATCGATCAATAATAGCGCCAGTAACAGTATGTAACATTATATGTAAAAAACTAAATCCAAAGAAAATAATAATTAAATTAAGTACTTTTCTATGAGAAATATCCTTCCTATAGTGAATTCTCATAATAACAGATGCAACCAATAAAAATGGAAGTAATAAGAACAATAATTTAAATAACAATAAAAAAATCTTACCAAGAAAACGCATTATAACATTAAGTCCTTTAAATGCATAATTAGGTTGCTCATAGTATTGTACCCTTTCATACATTTCAGGAAACATATAGAAAATATTAGAAGTTCCATAACTATAAGGTCTAAAACCTATCGTGACAATTTCACTAGAAAATAATAAATCAACCTTTTTATTACTATAATACCCAACTCCATCCTCTGTACTAGTAGAATAAACATCAATAATAGATAGATAATTTGTTACATAAGAATCCATAACCTTAACTGGATGACGAACAAAGACAGAAATAATATATTTTAAAGCAGCACCAGTACTAACATTTCCATCATCACAAACTAAATAATCTGCTTCCGTAACTTTCTTACCCTCATAATAATTAATAATTAAATATTCTTTATTTTTCTTAAGTAACTTTTTTACTTCCTTCTTTTCCTTATCATTAAGTTTCGAATAATTAATATATTGGATACTCTCTACTTCATCAGCATCATTATCAATCCTTAAAAAATCAATAGCCGTAATTAACTGATTACCAAGTGAATTTGTCGGATTTCTATCTGTATTAGGATCATTTCCCACTTTTTTAAGAAATATATTCCATCCTTGAATACTAATAATTAAAAATATAACACAAACAAGCAAAGTACTAAAACGAACTATAAAATTTTTTAATTTTCTAACTTGAAAAATACTAATAAAACATGCAACCACCAATACAAATAAAGCACAAGAAACATATGGTTGTTTTAAAAACCACGAAACAATAGTAAGTATAGTAAAAATAAAACTCAATAAGATATATTTTTTTGTATCTTTACAATAATCACAATCTAACCACAAAATAGCTAAATAACAAGAAACAACTGAAATAGTAATAGCTACAAACTCTGTAAGCAAACTATGATAAAAACCATATATAATAGGGTTAATAATAACTGTAAGTATTATAATACCTGTTAAAACATTCCTTTTTTTCTTAGAAATACTAATCTTATCAAAAAAATAAACAAGTAGTCGATAAGAAAACAACAACATAACAAGAAAATAAATATGAGTATTCATAATAAGGCCTTGAGAAGTCTTACCAAATAATAAATTTCCAAAATAAATCACTAATGGGAAAATAGGTCCTCTAACAACATCCCAACTGTTCCAAGGCAAAACTCTTTCGAATATATTAACATAAGACATATAATGAGCACTATCCCATAAAATAGTAACCGAATATTCAAAATAGAAAATCGTTAGTAAAAGAAACAATCCAATAATTATTCCACATTTTTTTTTCATAAACTACCTCGCATTTGTAAATTGATATAACTTTTCAACCGTATTTTTAATAGCAACTCGAAAGCCTCTTGGTAACTTTCTACAAACTCTATAAACAAAATTCTTAGATGGACTTTTAACAGAAACTTTAAATCTAGCATCTAAAACATCATTATATAACTTTGATTCTTCCTCGGTTAATTGAATATCTAGCTTAGAAAAATTTCTAGAAAAATAAGTAATATATTCATCAATAATATAATCATAATCAAATTTAGCTGCCATAGCAGATGCTTGCTTTTTCATTTCTTGATATTTCTTTGGATTTTTCAACAAATGGTCAATTTTTTCAACATAACAATTAATATTATTTACTTCTTTAATAATAAAACCATTCTTACCAT
>CACXEZ010000171.1 GCA_902766815.1 uncultured Erysipelotrichaceae bacterium
CTTTTTTAGCACCATGCCAATGCTTAATGTTTGCAGGTATTGTAATTACATCTCCTGACTTTAAAGATTGAGCTTCTTTCCCTTCTTACTGATACCAACCTTCTCCATCTACACATATTAATATTTGTCCTCCACATGTACTTGCGTGATGAATATGGCAATTGTTTCTACAACATGGCTCAAATGTAACATTAGCAATAAACAAACTTGTTTTAGACATATCAGTTAGTGGATTTAAATAACTATTACCTATAAAATATTGAGCAAATGCATTATTAGGTTCTCCTAATCCAAATATTCCGCCTTTTGTTTCTTCCTTCATATAATATTCCTCTCCTTTTATCCACATTATATCAATCGAGTAGGAGACAGTGACTAACTGCCGTCCTCTCACACCACCGTACGTACGGTTCCGTATACGGCGGTTCGTTAAATAATATTCTTTTGTTCCTACTTTACGTTAAAATATAAATCACCTGCTACTTACTACCCTTTGTTTCCAACATACTCTTGTAAGTGAGAGTTTCATCAACTTGTC
Source organism: uncultured Erysipelotrichaceae bacterium (assembly GCA_902766815.1). The sequence goes on from CACXEZ010000171.1 coordinate 539, forward strand.
TGGCTTTTTATTATATTTTACATGTTTTAGAACTAAATTTTATTTAACGTCTTGTCCTTTGCTTCATATAGTTTCCTATGCTTCATCACTACTACGACAAGAACTGACTTCTTGATGTTCAACTATACATCACTGTATAGGTTACTTTTCTATTGTATCTTTAAATCATATAATAGATAGCGTACCATCAAGACCTCACACGGTAAGTGCTAACACTTTCATCTCATCTAATCGCCACATTTACTGCATAAATCTCGTGTAGTATTGGACTTCAGTTTGTTTAGCAGCCTCGTCCAATTTATACAGCCTTCATATGTGATTTCTGTTCGTCGAGCCAAGATTTTGCCTCCAACTTCCTTCAGATTCTACCTCACGATAGACACCCTTGTCTTTGGCTAGTGGTTCCTACTACCAAGCCCACAGGCGACTTTCACACCCTAGTTTTAGCACATGCGTGTCGCACTAAGAAAAGCAGATTTTGATAATCTACTTTATTTTTTTAATTTCTTTTTTAAATCTTTTATTGCCAAGGATCTAGCACTAACTTCGTTTTTTTCTTCAGGAGATAGTTCTGCTAATGTTAACCCATTTGGTAATTGAAATATCTCATCAAAGCCAAACCCATTTCTTCCTCTTCGTTCTTTTGATATAAAACCATTTAAAACTCCTTCTCCTATTATGATATCACTGCCATTATAATATACTAAAACGCATATTACTTGGGCAGTTCTATCATCATATTTATTTACTTCTTTAATTAAATAATTGTTTCTTGCTTCATCTGTTGCATCTTCTCCTAAAAATCTATGTGTCATGACACCTGGAAATCCATTTAGAGCATTAATACATAGTCCTGAATCATCAGCAATTGTTTCTTCTTTAGTTATGTTATATATTTCTGTTGCTTTCTTTTTAGCGTTTTCTAAAAAAGTATCTTGGTCTTCTACTACTTCTATATCTATTCCTTTTTCTTTTAGTGAATATATTTTATATTCGTTTAGTATTTTTTTTATTTCTTCTAACTTACCTTTATTGTTCGTTGCTATTATCATATCCATACATCTCCTTTTAAAGGTTTAAATTTATATTTTTGACTAGGTCTAAAGCCATTTTTCTCTGTATCTCTATCTTCTATTTTTTCACAATATTTAATTATTTTTTTTCTAAAATTTGACTTATCCACGTTAGAGTCTTTTATTAGCTCATATACAATTCTTACATCTTCTAATGAAAATGAACTTCCCATAAATTTGAATAAAATATCTGTATTATCAATATTATTTCTAATTTTTTTATAACTTATTAAGAGATATAAAAGATTTCTTTTGATAATACTATCTTTCGTTGCTATTTCATGAATATACTCTATATTATTATTTTCTTCTTTTTCTATTGTTTTATATTTATATTGTTTTTCTCCTAGTGTAATGGTATTATTGTTTTTTATTTTAAAATCTATTAACTGATAATTTTTGTTCAGTTTAATGATATTTTCAATATTTGTTATACCAAGATATATTACATCTACGCTATTTTTATTACTCATTGTAAATACTTGTTCTAGATGAAATATGTTAGAGCTAATGATTGTTGATATTTTTTTTCTAATTTGACTCTTCATATCACTACTATTATAAATTATTTCTGGTAATATATTGTCTTTATCAACTAATACTTTTATTTTCTTAATATCATTTTTTCTAATATTATTATTTTTCTCACTATCTAAGGCAAATAGACATATTATTAAATTTACTTGCATTTTTTATCTCCTTACTTATTACTAATGATAATTCATCAAGTTATATTTATTATACATTATTTTGTTCTTAAATACATCTAAATAAAGTTCTTTTTTATTTTTTATCTAACTATTATGTCTTCTCTTTTTGCACCTGTACCGATAAATTTAACTTTAGTATTTGTTAATGTTTCTATTCTTTCAATATATTTTTTAGCATTGATTGGTAAATCTTCATAAGTTTTGCAATTACTAATATCGCCAAAGTTTCCTTCAAATTCTTCATAGATTGGTTTACTATTGTTTAAAAAGTCTTTGTTAGTGTTAAAATATTCTTTTCTTTTTCCTTTATATTCATAGGCAACACAAAGTTTTATTTTATCTAATTTTCCAATGGTATCTAGATGGTTCATTGCAATTCCTGTGATTCCATTTAACATAATTGCATAATTTAGGGCTACAATATCTAACCAACCACATCTTCTAGGTCTTTTAGTGGTTGTTCCATATTCATGTCCAAGTTCTCTTATTTTATCTCCAATTTTATCTTTTAATTCTGTTACATATGGTCCTTCTCCCACTCTTGATGAATATGCTTTAATTACACCATATACTTCATTTATATATTTAGCACCAATTCCTGTACCTGTTGATACACTACCAATGGTTGGATTACTTGATGTTACATAAGGATAACTTCCAAAATCAATATCTAATAAAGTGGCTTGAGCTCCTTCACATAATATTTTTTCATTATTTTTTATTGCTTTATGAAGCATTGTTGTTGTATCACAAATATATGGTTTTAATATTTTAACATACTCTTTATATTCATTGTAAACTGTATTAAAATCTACTTCTTGATAACCAAAGGATTTTAATATTATGTTTTTATTTTCTATGTTTGTTTTTAGGATACCTTTAAAGTTTTTGCTTATGAAGTCTTCCATACGAATTCTACATCTTTCAAATTTATCACAATAGGCAGGTCCTATTCCTCTTTTTGTTGTTCCTATTTTTTTTGTTTTTCTTATATCTTCCTGCATGATATCTAATTCTATATGATATGGTAATATTAAATGTGCTTTATCACTTATATATAAATTATCTACTTGATATCCATTTTCTTTTAAATTATTTATTTCTTCAATTAATACTTTTGGATCAATTACTACTCCGTTTCCTAAAATAGCTTTTACATTTTTATTTAAAATACTACTAGGAATTAGGTGAAATGTAAACTTTTTTCCATCTACTTCAATCGTGTGTCCAGCATTATTTCCTCCTGAAAATCTTACAACATATTTACTTTCTTTTGATAAATAATCAATTATTCTTCCTTTTCCTTCATCTCAATAAAATGCTCCTAAAACAACATCTACCATTAATTTACCTCCTCTATATTTCTGTTGTGATATTTTTTTAATTTCAAACATTTATGATGTTCATTACTAAATGAATAAGGTATCCCTGTTATTTCTTCTGCTGCTTGAATTTCTTCTAACGAACAATTTAATATTTCTAAATAATTCTTTGGATTTTTAAGTAACTCATCAAACTGCTCATTACTAATTCCTTTTACAGGGCTTTCATAATCATCTGGTCTTTTCTTTCGGTTATACTTATATAAATCATAAATACTAATATTATTTTCTTCTATTTTATGATATGGTGTATATAAGGTTGGTCTTATAAATGTTTTCATTTTTGTTAAATAATAGAAAGTATTAATGATATCCTGCCTAGTTTGATTAGGAATTCTAACCATTATCATAGCTTTTGCTGTAATTCCTGCTTCTTGAATATTTGCTATTGCCTGATTTGTTTTTTCAAAAGCAAAGTCTTTGGTATGAATTGAGTTTAAATTTCCAGTGATTCCTTCAACACCTAAACCAATTAAACTACATCCAGAATATCCCATTATTTTCAATAAATCAGCATCATCCATTAATAATTTATTACTTTTTGTTCTTGTTACTTCATCGATTCTAGTAGCACATCCCCAAGTGATATTAGGATGTTTTTCTCTTATCATTTTACAAAGAGCTAATACATATTTTTGATCTAAAGTTAAATTGGCTGCAAAAAATTCTATATATGGATAATCTTTTTCAATCATACTTAGAGATTCATCAATATTTTCAATTGTTCTTCTTCTTTCTATTTTTCCTTCAGTAAGTTGTAGCAAGCAATGTTCACAATTAAATGGACAGCCAGTACTAACATTAATAACATATCTTACATGGTTATTTTCTTCATAATAAGCACTTGCTAGGGTATTTGGTGTAATTGTCCACTCATAATTTTCAATGTATTCACCACTTGAAGTTTCTATAAATTGGTTGCTTCCTTTCTTTCTTACCTTCAATCCTTTAAGTACACTTATATCTTCATCTTTTTTATAATCCTTCAGAAAAGATTCAATACTTTTTTGATCATGTCCTGAACATGCCAAGGCATCAATTGGAATATTTTCAAATAGTTTTAGATGTAATCTAGGTACTGTACCATATCCCATAATGAAAACATTTGGATACTTCTCTTTTATCTTTTCAATTAGATTTTTTGAATTACCAGCATTTTCATAACTTATATGCATGACTATTTTTTTGATGTTTTCTTTTTGAATTAACTCTATTATTTCAGAATCATTATGATATCCATATTCCCCATTAATATCTCCATCTCTATAAACAACTTTATTAGGAAATCTTTCTTCTAGATATGTGATATATTCACCAAACTGCGAAAAATGATAGTTGATATGCTTTACTTCCTTAGATTTTGGCCATATCATTAAATACTTTTCTTCCATATAATTATTCACCTTCCTATTTTAAAACCTTAATTATTCTATAAACTTTTTTACTATATATTAATCAACTTTCTCACATTTTCCTTCTTACATATAGTATAATATACTATATGTGTTTATTTGTCAATATATTTATGGTATTTTTCACTATAAGTTTTTTCTTGTTATTACAACTTAAAAAGATATGTATTTCCTTTTTACATATCTTTGTTATTTTGTTTTACTTTTCATCTTCATATATTTCTTTTATTATTGGGAATGTACTCCATGCTTTGGGCCATCCACAGTAGAATGCTAGTTGTGTTACTGTTTCTACTATTTCTTCTTTTGTTATTCCATTCTTTTTGCCTAAGGCAATGTGATGTTTTAATTGTTCAAACTGTCCCATAGAAAGTAATGCTGATATTGTTATTAAACTTCTGTCTCTTGGGGATAATTCTTTTTCCTACTCCAAATTTCACCAAATAATACATCATCATTTAATTCTGCAAATTTAGGGACTAAATCACCTAATATTGTTCTTCCTGCTGTTTGTTTTTCCATTATTTCATCTCCATTTACTTAATTATTATTACTTACAATTATCTCTTTTTTTAAATAAATAGTTTATTTATACTATTAAGAAATAACTTACTATTTATCTGTTAATTTCATTATATCATAAAAAATTAGCTTGTTATATCTGTTTCTTATCCTAATTTATCGCCATTAGTTACTTTTTTATCTGGTGTAATTAATACTACACCTTCTTTACTATAGGTTCCTAATACTAATACTTCTGACATGAAGTTTGCTATTTGTCTTGGGGGAAAATTAATTACTGCTAATATTTGTTTGCCAATTAAATCATCTGGTTTATATATGTTAGTTATTTGAGCAGAAGAGTTTTTTAGTCCTATTTCATCACCAAACTCTATTTTTAATTGATAAGCAGGTCTTTTAGCTTTCTCAAATGTTTTTGCTTCTATAATGGTGCCTACTCTAATATCTAATTTTATAAAATCATCAAATGTCGTCATTATATCACCTTCTTTCAATTTTTCTATGTACTAATTGTTATTATATCATTTTTTATGGAAAGAAAAAAGCAAATTGCTCAAAGATTCTTCCCCAGTAGTTACAGTTTAGACTAGACAACAGAAAAAGCAGGTAGAAAATTTATGTTTCTATCTGTTTTTATATAAGTATCGGTTTACCATTTAA
>CACXEZ010000172.1 GCA_902766815.1 uncultured Erysipelotrichaceae bacterium
AACTACCTCCAAATTTTTGTATGATAATTCCCATCTAGCAATATCTTCTTTTGGTAATATTGATAGTGATTTTTAAATTTAAAAATTACTATTTTAATTCGTAAAGTATTTTACTTATAATATTAGTATATATTTTTTTTATAAAAAAGTTTCTATCTTTTTGCAAATTTACCACAATCACAGTCATCATTATATTTTTTATATTTTCCTGTTTTGTTACAATCTGCTTTAGTAGTTTTATAATCTCCACTCCAGTAATAACAATATTGACACTCCTCTGTAGCCATGACTTTAGCACCTCCTATTTATAAATCTTCTCCATTTAATATCTTTAGTGCATTATTTGTTGTCATATTTTGTAAATACTCGTTATCTACTATTTTTGAAATCTTACTAATTGCTTTTGGAACTTTTGGATAAATAGTATTTTCTCTATGTACATCTGTTCCTAAAAAGCTAATCAAATTTTCTTTATATAATCTTTTTACAACACTTTTAGCCCTTAATCCATATACACCTAAAATACTTCCATAATTTGCTTGTAATAATACTCCCATTTCTTTTAATTCATAGATTAAATTAAAATTATTATGAACATCACTATATCTTTCAGGATGGGCTAAAATTAATCGATAATTATTTTCTTTTAATCTATTGATTGTATCTTTTAAATTTGAAAAGTGATTTCTAAGAGGTAACTCAAATAATACATAATTAGTACCATTTATAGTTGAAGCTTTATACTCCTTAAGTAAGTTTACAATATTATATGTAATAAAAATTTCACTTCCTAAAAATATTTCTACTGAGTCTATATCACTTTTTAAATCTTCAATTAATTCTTTTCGTTTATATTCTGGAGTTTCATAACAATTTATTGCATAATGGGATGTAGATATTATTTTATCAAATCCATATTCTTTAGCTTCCATTATTAATTTTTTAGATTCTTCAAAATTACGTGAGCCATCATCAATACCTGGTAAAATATGTGAATGAAAATCAATCATTTATATACTTCCTTCTATTTTCTTTGGTTTGTTCTATATGACATCTTATCGCCATAGTAATATGAGTTCTCATATCTTTTGGTTGTAATTTGTACTTTATTTAATACAACTCCAGCTACTTTTCCACCAACATTTTCTATAGCTGCTTTAGCTTTACTTAAATCTTCCATTCTAGTGGTATTTTGAGCAGCAACTAAAATTGAGAAATCAACAAGCCTTGCTATAATTAATGCATCAGCAACTATTAATGCAGGAGGTGCATCAAAAAGAATTACATCAAATTGTTTTTTTAATTTTTCAATCATTCCAGACATTTTAGAAGAAACTAATAATTCTGAAGGATTTGGTGGTACAGATCCTGCAGCAATCATATATAAGTTATCAACGTGAGTTTCCTGAATATAATTTTCAATATTTCCTTTTTCTCCAGTAAAATCTTGATCTACAACTCCAGATAAAAAGTTTGATAGACCTGGTCTAGGGTTTAAATTAAACAAACTATATTGACGTCCTTTTCTCATATCTATATCGATAATAAGAACTTTTTTATCAATTTGAGCAAAAGCAGTAGCCAAATTAGCTGTAATATAACTTTTTCCTTCACCTGGTGTTGTACTAGTAACTAATATAACCTTTTTATCATTATCTGCATTCATAAATTGAATATTAGTTCTTAAATTTCTAAACATTTCTGCTTCAGGTGACTTTGGATTTTCTAATACTATAATTTCATTTCTCACTATTTTTTACCACCTTTTCTTTTATTATTATCTTTATGTTCATCACCGTTTCCAGAACCGGAATCTTCTCCATTCATATAAGAATAAACGCTTATATTATCTGTACTTTTATCATTTGATACGACATTTTTAACAATACTATTATGTTCATAAGATATTTTTATATTAGAATCAGTTCCATCATTAAATTTTTCTGATGAAGAAGAATTACTACTTTTATTTTTCTTTTTTGAACTTTCACCATTATAAACAATAGACGCTAATACAGGCACATTTAAAGCTTTTTCAATATCTAA
>CACXEZ010000173.1 GCA_902766815.1 uncultured Erysipelotrichaceae bacterium
AAAAGATAGTTCTATAATTTATCTAAAAAATATAGTAAAATAGTAATAAAAAGACTAAAGAATTATTTCTCTAGTCTAAACTGTAACAGATTTTCTAAACTTTTTTATATTTTTGGTTGAAAAATAAAAGAAATTATGGTAAATTATAAGTACATCAAAGAGAAGTACTGTAATTTAGGGGATTAGTTAAATGGTATAATAATGGTCTCCAAAACCACTGTTGGGAGTTCGATTCTCTCATCCCCTGCCATTAAGAACATCGACTCCAACTAGTTGGAGTTTTATATATAACTAGGAGTGTATTTTTATGGAACGACAATATTGTGCTTCAACGTATATTATTGATTTTAATAACGCTCAAACATTACTAATGTATAATAAAAAATTAAAAAAATGGCTTCAACCTGGTGGACATATTATTGGATTAGAAACGCCAATTGAAGCTTACATACGAGAATCAAAAGAAGAAACAGGTATTGATATTAAAGTAATTGGACCATCATTTTTTGAAGGACAATATGAACCTATTGCAACTGAAAGATATATCAACAAGGTTGGAGATATGATAGATATTCAATATTTAAGTATCCCATTAAGTAAAGAAATAAACTCATCTGAGGATAATGACGTTAAATGGGTTAATATTAAATGTTTACGTGATATGAAAGATATTGATGAAGAAATAAAAGTAAAAGTTTTATCTCTGTATAAAAAATATAAATAGAATAAATAACAAAAAGATATATATTAAAAGTTTACTTCTTAAATATATATCTTTTTTGAATAACATAACTTCCAAAAAATAAGAAAAAGTCTACAATACATTTAATAACAGTTTGATTTATATTCACCCATAAAACAGATATTCTTGCTACAATAAAAGAACTCAAAAGCATCTTTATAACAAATAATATAAAGAAATAAAAGCTTTCTTTTTTTCCGTTTCCATCTGATTGAAAAACTAGCTTTTTATTAATAATGAAATTAATCAAAGCAGAAATAATTCTGGCAATAATACTCGATAAAACAATATAAAAATATTCTCTAGAAAAAGCTTTTGTTAAAATTGTAAATACAATCAAATCAACTAAAGCACTTATCATAGAAGAAAAAGAACTTTTAATAAATGTAATAATATTTTTGTTTTTCATACATTCACCTCTTAAAAATGATTTTATCATATTATTTACATTATACAATACTAATTTAGAATTGTGTCAGGATATAAGATATAAACTATTTTAACTATTCTAAAGAATAATTAAAGTATATCGGTAAAAGCTAATATTAGGTGATGCTATGATTGAGCGTTATGAGATAAAAAAAGTTAATGACAAAGAAGTATTATATTTATATTTAAACTTTAATTTTGAATTCTCTAAAATGGGTTCAACAAAGGAATATAATAACCTAAAAGAAATGATTAAAAATTATATCAAAAATAATCAAATCAATTTTAAAAGTGGTTTAGTTACCTTAGTAATTTCTGGTATGTTAATCGGCAATATAGTTCTAACAAAAGAAGATATATCTAATAATAGTAATGTTGAATTAATGACACCAGACAAACTATTTAGTGAAGTATTACAAGAGGAAAAGAATATCACTAAAAATAATATAGAAAATATCCAAGAGGAATCATCAGAAGAAAAACCAGAAACTAAACCAAAAGAATTAGAAGTAACTGAAAACAATAATATTGAATCAAATAATAACATCATCAACTATAATATATCGGATACTGCAAAATCAGATACCACTTCTAATCAAAATAACAGTGTCATCGATACTTCTTCTGCCACAATAACCAATGAAACAATAATTGAAAATAATACACCAATGGAAGAAATAGAAGATGATAATATTTATATAACTATGAAAAGAAAAAATGGTACTATTGTTAAAATCGAATTAGAAGAATATGTAATAGGAGTAGTAGGTGCTGAAATGCCAGCATCTTTTCATATAGAAGCATTAAAATCACAAGCTATCATAGCCAGAACATATGCTCTAAAAGCCAATTTCAAAGGAGAAACATTAACGGATAACGAAAGTACTCAAAGTTATAAAAGTAATGATGAACTACAAGCATTATGGGGATCAAGTTATAATACCTACTATAACAAGATAAAAAGTGCCACCGAAGGAACAAAAGGAATATATCTAACATATAATGGAACTTATATTGAAGCTGTTTACCATTCTACTAGTAATGGTACCACTGAGTCATCCATTAATGTTTGGGAAAATTACTATCCCTATCTAGTATCTGTTGACAGTCCGTACGATAATATTAATAGCTCTTTTCAAAAAGAAATGGCCATGTCATATTCAGCTATATCTGAAAAATTAGGAATAACCATTACAAAGGATTCATCTTTTACCATACTAAGCAAAACCTCTGGGAATAGAGTAGAATACCTATCTGTCGATGGCAACACTTACAAAGGAACTGACTTTAGAAACTTATTAGGTCTTAGATCTACTGACTTTGACATTTCTCTGACCGAAAATGAAATTATTTTTACCACTAGAGGATATGGTCATGGAGTAGGATTAAGTCAATATGGAGCAAATGGAATGGCCAAAAATGGTTATACTTATTCTGAAATACTAAGCCATTACTATCCAGGTACCACGTTATATTCTTAATTCCTTGTAAAAATAATTAGTTTGCATGCTAAATGATATATGTTATAATAACAAGCAAAAAAGAAGAAACAAACATAATTATTTTCCAGAAAGTAAAATTAAATGATTATGAATATAGAACACAAGATATTTTTAAAAGAAGAAAACTTTGAGGATAAAGAAAAAACAAATTACAGATGCAATTCTTAAGACAATTCTTCAAACTAGTGAATTAATAAAAAAAGCTGAAATAAGTGGTGGATTAAAAAAAGAAACATTAAAAGATTTAGCTCAAGAATATATTAATTCTCTAGAAGATTCGAATGATAAAGAAACTAATTCAAATAGAATCAAGAGCAATAAATACTCAAAATATTGAATCCTATAGTTTAACAAGACAATTCAATCAGTTAAAAAAGAATTAAGAGAACAAAATAATAAATAAAAGCTTCTAAATGAAAACAACAATTTAAAAGCTTTTAACTAACTTTTTAGAAGAAATATCATCAATAACCTCATGAATATTACGTAAAAAATTCTCTTCAGTAGATTGATTATAAATAATATAATCAAAATAATAATTAGGAATATAAATAGGTTTTGTAGACACAATATTATAATACTCTTTCTCAGTATAAGAAGTTGAATAAAAAGAATTATCCCCAATAACTCCAAATATTTTATTATCTAAATCCATAATTCTTTTAGAAATTCTTTGAATATTTTCTTGATCATTCTGTGATATTAATCGAATAGAAATAAACTCATAATTCAATAAATAGGCTAATTTTCTTAATTTATTTAAGGTATCAATATTATGATTATTAGAATCCATAACAAAAGAAATTCTATTAAGAAGAAGTTTTATAAATCTCTTTCTATTAATATAAGACACTTTTTGTTCAACATTTATTGTCAAATCATCCATACAATTATAATAACTTCTAATATAATCATTACTAAGAAGATAAATACCTAATTCTCTAGATAACTCTTGAGAACATAAAGTTTTACCAGAACCAGGATTACCACTAAGTGTAATAAAGCCCGGCCTTCTATATTTATGACATTTATCAAATTCTAAATTCATTTCTCTTAGAAAATGGTCATTCATGATAATCATCTCCTGAAAACAACGACTATTGTAACATGTATATAATATTTTATCAACCAAAAATCTACATATCATAATTGACAGATGTTAAGATCCAATGTACAATGTAGGTGAAAGGAGAATCGAAATGAAAAAATATATTTCTGAATTCATTGGTACAGCAGTATTAGTACTATTTGGCACAGGAATTGCTGTTATATCTGGGGGAAATCTTGTTGCAACTTCTCTAGCATTTGGACTTGCCATTATCGCAGAATTCTATGTAATAAGCAATATTTCAGGCTGTCATGTCAATCCAGCTGTATCGCTTGCTATGCTAATATCAAAGAAACTATCTTCTAAAGATTTTGTAGGATATGTAATAGCTCAAATTTTAGGAGCATTAGCAGGAACTGCCATATTATATTTAATATTAATCAATACTAACATTGGAGTTTCTTCACTAGGAGCAAATGGATATGGAACTCTATCTGCAACTAAAATAACTTTACTTGGTTCTTTAATAACAGAATGTGTATTAACATTTGTATTTGTATACACAATCCTAGGAGTAACAAGTGATGAAACTAAATCATCAGTAGCAGGAATTGTTATTGGATTAACTCTAACATTCGTACACCTAATTGGAATTAATCTAACAGGAACATCTGTCAATCCAGCAAGAAGCTTATCACCAGCTATTTTTCTAGGAGGAAAAGCCTTATCCCAAGTTTGGGTATTTATCTTAGCTCCATTAGTAGGAGCAACCATGGCAGCCTATATTTATCAATATTTAAATAATGAACCTAAAAAGAAAAAAAGAAGATAGATAATAAAAGAGATGAAAATCTCTTTTATGATGAGAAAAATATCTGTAAACTTCTGTAAAAAATACTGACTTTCTTATTATCAAGTGATATAATTATACTCGTGTTGTAAAAAAATTGAATAGGAGGGTGCCAAAATGACAAAGCAAGTATTTTGGACAAAAGCAGTATTGGAATCCTTCATACAAGAAGGAAATTTAAACAAAAGACAAGAGTTTATTGTAAGGACAAGAGCAGCAGGGTACGCAATTTCAAAACAAGCAGAGGAGTTGCATCTAAGTATTGATCAAGTTAACAAAGAAATTGCGGAACTCAAGAAAAGATACGATGCAACTCAAATGACCAGCAAAATTCTCCCACCAAGATGTAAGAATAAAAAAGATTTATATAAAAAGTAAATTACAGTTTTATTCCATAAATAAGGAAGTTTTAGTACATAAAGATTACAAGTTTTATGTATTTTTTTATGAGATAATATAAGAGTAGTATAAAATAGAGGAGGAAAAAATGAAAAGTAGAGTAAAGTGGTTTAACGATGCAAAGGGTTTTGGTTTTATTGAGTATAATGAAGGAGAAGATATTTTTGTACATTATTCAGCTATTAAAGCTGATGGATATAAAACATTATCTGAGGGACAAGAAGTATCATTCAACCTAATTAGTACCACAAAGGGGTATCAAGCTCAAAATGTAGAAGTAACAAACAATTATGCTGAGGTAAAATAAGAAGAATGAAAGAGTCATTCTTTTTTATATGGAATTAAGTAGCAGGAGAAATTAAGCATATGAAAAAGTATAGTCACATAATCTAAGAAGCAGAACTACCCTATTCGAAGGATAAAATTAAAACTTCTTAAATTTTAATTTTTAACTTTTGTATTCATTTTATGGCAATCGCTTAAAAATTTTTTTGAAAATGGTGTATAATTAAAACATAAGAATAGAAGGTGTTTTAATTATGAACTTATTCGA
>CACXEZ010000174.1 GCA_902766815.1 uncultured Erysipelotrichaceae bacterium
GTGGCACATTTGTGTAATTAAATAATATTTATTCAATCATCAACACGAACATAAAAAATTCCCACACAAATATGTGAGAAACTTTTTTCTATTCATCATCCAATAACTCATCATCATCTCTCTCTTCGGCCTCAACATAATCCGCGGGACTCATTCTCTCTTCACGAGCAATCCTCCTATCCTCACGAGACAATCCCCACAAATCAGCCTCTCTATCAAATAAACTTCCAAAGAAAGATTTCTTTTTAGGCGCTTTCTTTTTATTTGTATCCATTCTATTATTTAAAACAAATATAGTTTCAAACTTAGGAAACTTCTTACTTTCTTCATCCATATTCCTTTGATAAATACTTTTTAATTTAGGTTCCACAATCCCAATCAATTCAGCCACTTCCTCCATATAAGGAATTTCAAAAACTAACATACCATCTGAATTCTTAAGATTATTCGCCAAAGTTTCAAAATCATCACAATCCAATTCTTCATTAGGTACCACCTCATCAAAAAACTGCTCATCCTCAATATAAATAAAATAATCACTAAACCTATCTACAGCAGATATAATATAATTCTTTAGACTATGATATCTCTTGCTATAATGATCAATATCATACCCATTAAAACTAATTTTTCCGTCCTTAACATCATATCTATATTGAACACTATCATTACTATAACCAACTGTAGCAACAAACCCATCATGACAATATTGAAAAAATTTCTCCAATACCATACCTAATCCCTTAGAAGAACATTCCTCTGACTCAAACACATAATATTCATCAGTATCATCTTCCAAATAAAAAGAAGGGGCATGAAACTTGTCAATCTTTAACATATCCATATTCAATTCTTCATTTTTAAGCAAATGTTTATACTTCCTACCAAAATATAATCTTAAATAAACAGAACCATTAGTAATACCACTCATAACTCCTATCACCATCCTAATTAATCTAATTATACCATCTAATACAAAAAACACCTAACTTTTTCTCAAAAACATCCATAATCTATGATATAATAGCATTAGGAGAGTAGTAGTATGAATAATTTATTTTTAGAACAAGTCCATAACTGTATAAAAGACTTTATAAATCTATACAGTCAAGACAAATACATATCCAAAAGAGAAATAGATAGCTTCTTCGACAAATACAAAGACATCATAGAACTATCCAACAAATTTCAAAATACCGATAATACAGAATACCAAAAATTCCTAATCATTATAAACCATGGATATGAACTAATAGACAGAAAGAACAAAGATTATATAGCCAAATCCTTAATATCAGAAAAAGACTATTTCGATAACATGTTTAAAGATATAGACCCCAATATAAAACTAGATGACGAACAGAGGAAAGCCATCTTAATAGATGAAGATTATTCTCTAATCGTAGCAGGAGCAGGATCAGGCAAAACAACCACCATGGCCGCCAAAGTAAAATACTTAATCGAAAGAAAAGACGTAAATCCCAATAACATCATTTTACTATCATTTACAAATAGCTCTGTAAACGACCTAAGTGACTTACTAAATAACAAATTTAAACTAAATGTAGAAGTCTTAACATTCCATAAACTAGGTATGAAATTTCTAAGAGGAACTGAAAACAAAAAATACGAAATCATCGATGATGGAGGTATATTCAAAGTCCTATCAGATTACTTTCTAGAAGTAGTATTCAAAGATAAAAAACTATTAGCAGAATACAAAGAAGCATTTTCTAAATACCTAGTACTAGACGATAACTGTCTAAACTTCGTAACCTATGATGACTACTACAAAGATTACATGAATAAAAAATACGAAGAATGTAAAGACGATATCAAAGAAGAACTAAAAAAACGTGTCAATTCAAGAAGTATCTATCTAAAGACCATCAACGGAGAAAAAGTAAAATCAACAGGCGAACTAAAAATAGCCAATTACTTATATCTAAATAGCATTCCCTATCAATATGAAAAACTATATCCATACATACTTCCAGACAATAGAACCTACAAACCAGACTTTACCATCGACGACTTTGATATTCCAATATTTATTGAATACTACGGCTTAGCAACCTCAAAAACAGATGGCACCTACGATGCCGAAACAGAAAAATATCATAACGAAATAATCAAAAAAAGAAATACCCACACCACCAACCACACAGACTTAATCGAAATATTTGGAAACTACGAATCAAAAACCTACCCTATAAACATCCTATCAGAAGAATTATCCAAAAGAAACATCGTAAGAACTCAAAAATCAGATAAAGAAATATTTTATAGACTCCTAGAAACATCAAAAACTCACAAATATACCAAATTAATCAAACTATTCCTAGTATTCATTAGTATCTTCAAAGAAAAAGGCTACCACCTAAATGACTTTGAAGAGTTAATGAATAACTGTGAAGACAACCTAGTAGTAAAACAATTAAAATACATAAAAGATGCCTATCTATACTACGAAAACAAAATTCACAACCAAAATAAAATTGATTTTCAAGACATGATAAACTATGCCTACCAAAACATAGAAATCTTTAAAGAAAAAAGAAAAAGCATCAACTATGACTATGTCATCATTGATGAATATCAAGACGTATCCTTACAAAGACACAACTTTACCAAAAAGATATCAGATTTATTTCAGTCCAAAATAGTAGCCGTAGGAGATGACTGGCAAACCATCTACTCCTTTTCCGGTTCAGACATAGACTTATTCCTAAAATTTGAAGAAAACATGGGCTACTGTGAAGAAATAAAAATAACCAATACCTACAGAAATAGCCAAGAACTAATAGATGTAGCAGGAGACTTCATCCTAAAAAACACTTCCCAAATAGAAAAAAGACTTCATTCCATAAAACACCTAGACAAACCCATCAACATAGTAGAATATGATTATGACGAATCTGACTTAGAATCAATCAATCTATCTGCAGCCCTAGAAGCCCTATTAATAAAAATCTATAAAGAACATCCACAAGACAACATTTTATTACTATCACGATTTAATAACGAACTAGATAAACTATTACTATCCAAACGTTTCTATAAAAATAAAATCACTGACAACAAAATTATTTGTAGAAAAATTCCAGACGCCCAAATAGATTTTCTAACAGTACATAAATCAAAAGGGCTAGGTTATGACAGAGTAATCATCCTAAACGGAATCAATGATATACGAGGATTTCCAAGTCAAATCAAAGACGAGCCAATCATAAAATACCTAAAAGACAATTCAGAAGAAAATGATATAGACATGATTGAATATCCAGAAGAAAGAAGACTATTCTATGTCGCTATGACTAGAACAAAAAATGAACTATACATCATGACCCCGACATCATATGAAAAACGTTCTAAATTCATAAATGAAATAGAAAATAATCAAAATGTAAAAGTTTTAGATGAACAAGAAAAGAGGTAATAAAAATGAATTATAAAAAATATGAAGTAAAAAAAGACAAATGTGACATGCAATCATCATTAAAATCATTAAGTAAAAGCACACTAAAGAAAGTCATAGAAGAAAATGGAGTAGATGATGTAAAAGAATTAGCAGAATACATTATAGATGATTTTGAACAAATACTAGATATGACAAAAGATGATCCGTTTACAAGAATGTATTTTGAAAGATTAATAGAACATGAAAACTCAGAATATATGTTTGCGTATGAACAAGATATTGAATCACACTATGTATTTATCTATAAAAATAATGAACACTATTCTTACTATATTCCAACAGAAATAAAGAAAATAATAAAGAAAATACTAAAGATATGAGAACAATATTCGATGTAATACCATATAGCAAAATGAATAATATAAATGATATTGTTACTAATACTCAGTCAAGAATATGGTATATGGAGCAAACTAAAGAGGCAAGATTTATGCCTAGTTTAGTACAAAATACAGTTCAAATAGGAATTATATTCAATGGAAATAATGAATTTTCAAATAATATTAAAAGTGGAGATATACTAAATACTGAGTTTATAAATGATGAAAATGTAAAAGAATTTGTAAACGAAAGCTATTATGATAGATTTATTGTAGATAGAGAAAATAAAGATGATTTCTTTACAGATAGAGAGAGTGCATTATTATTTGGAATACCTGCTAATATGATTGAAGGAGTCCTAGTTGGTAGGAATTATGAAAAAAATAATGAAATATTGAATGAAATTAAGGAATTATTACCCAACTGTTATATATGTAATTTAGATGGAAAAGTAATAGAATAAAATTGATAATAAGATAATTACTTTACATCTTCAAAAGTAAAGTATAACAAAAGAAACGTATAAATAAACAAATTCATGATATAATCTCTAATATAGAAGGAGAGATAAAATGAGGAAATTAAAAATAGTTCAATATGGCTGCGGAAAAATGAGCGAATATACCATGAGATACGTATATGAAAATGGCTGGGAAATAGTAGGAGCCATAGATATTAATCCAGACATCATTGGAAAAGATATCAGTGCAGTCATGGGTGGTGAAAACAAAAATGTAACCATTAAAGATGTAAACGATGCAGAAGAAACTATCAAAGAAACAAATCCAGATATGGTAATCATAACAACAATGAGCTTACTTGAAGACGTAAAAGATTCATTACTATTATGTGCAAAACTAGGAGTAAATGCCATAACGACATGTGAAGAAGCATTCTATCCTATGAATTCAAATCCTAACTTAACCAAAAAAATTGATGAACTTGCCAAAGAAAATAACTGTACCATCACTGGTAGTGGATACCAAGATGCTTACTGGGGTAATTTAATCTCTACCATAGCAGGATCTACCCAAACAATTACTAAAATCAAAGGAAGTAGTTCTTACAATGTAGAAGACTATGGTATCGCCTTAGCAAAAGCTCATGGAGCAGGATTTACCAAAGAAGAATTTGAAAAAGAAATCGCAAGTGTAGACAACATTAGTGATGAAGAAAGAAACAAAATTATAGAAAGTGGAGAATACTTACCAAGTTACATGTGGAATGTCAACGGATGGTTATGTGACAAACTAGGATATCACGTCATAAATCAAACTCAAAAATGTATTCCAACCTTCCATGATGAAGATATCGAGTCATCTACTTTAAAAATGACTGTCAAAGAAGGTATGTGTACTGGAATGAGAGCCATTGTCACAACAGCTACCGAAGAAGGAGTAACCCTAGAAACAGAATGTGTTGGTAAAGTATATTCTAAAGATGACTTCGACTGCAACAACTGGGAAGTAATCGGAGAACCAAACACACAATTAGTAATAGAAAGACCATCCACTGTAGAATTAACTTGTGCAACCATCGTAAATAGAATTCCAGATGTCATAGATGCTCCAAGTGGATTCGTACCAACCTCACAGATGGGAGAATTAAAAAAATATAAAAAATAACAACTGAAAAAGATATAACTACTTTTCATAGATAGCTATATCTTTTTACTTATTCATCATATTTCCTCCAAATATCATAGTTACTCAATAAGCACTAAATAAGTACTAAAACAAATTGAAAAAGATATTATAAAACATAAAACAAAAAAGTAAATATTAAAATTCAAGTAATTATTCCTACTTTAAATAAGAGATATTCAAATATACACTTTATATAAATAATTCATTTTCTACCAACTAATTCATCTACAGAAACATCATACATAACTGCTATTTGATATAAAAAACTAGTTAAAATCAAAGTCTTTCCAGATTCATATGCACTGATCGTAGAATGCGTAGTATTTAACTTCTTAGCAAGTTCCTCTTGCGTAATATGAACCTTCTTTCTAAATTGTAACAAATTTTGACCTATTACTTTCTTATCCAAATCTATATTTTTAACATTACTATCCTTTACATCACTAATACCCAAAATATAATCAAAACTCACATGAAAATAATTAGCATATAAATTTAATTTCTCTAGTGGAATAATCTCTTTTCCATTTTCCCAATTCGATACATTAACTCTATGAACCCCCAATATTCCAGCCATTTCTTCTTGCGTTAAGTCCTTATATTCTCTCAAGGAAAATAATCTATTTGAATCCATTACTCATCACCTAGAAATAATTTTCCCATCAAACAAAAAAATATTAATTTTTTGTAGGTAAATACGACAATGTGTGATATAATAAATATATACTACAAAGAGTAGCAAAATGAACATCAAGATAAAGATATTAATTTCTAGTTGAAGTACAATCAAATTCTTGAATTTGACAGTTAGAGCATAAAAA
>CACXEZ010000175.1 GCA_902766815.1 uncultured Erysipelotrichaceae bacterium
AAATCCTAAAATTCGGATTTTTATATGCGGAACCTAGAATTAGGTTCCTTTCTTTTAAAATAAAGAAAAAAATCCCTAAAAAATTTTATTTAGGGAAAATTTCTGTTAAGTTTATTTTTGACAACTAGGACAATAATAAGTACCTCTTCCCCCAACTCTTATTTTTGTAATAATAGTACCACAAGTTTTACATTTCTCTCCCTCTTTAGAATGTACATATAATTCCTGTTGAAACAACCCATGTACTCCATTCACAGAAGTATAACTTCTAATTGTAGTACCTCCCTTATCTATAGCTTGCTTCAATACTTCTCTGGTATATTTTATAATTTTTTTTAATTCTTCATCATTCAAATCACAAGCTTTCTTTAGAGGATTTATTTCTGATAAAAACAATATTTCATCAGCATAAATATTCCCTATCCCCACAACAATACTCTGATCTAATAAAATACTCTTAATAGGTAACTTTCTTTTTCGATACTCCTCTCTTAAATAGTCTACAGTTAATTTTTCATCCCAAGGTTCCAATCCCATCTCTAAAAAAGGTCCAATTTTATTAATATCCTCTTTTCTAATCAAATGCATTTTCCCAAATTTTCTTACATCCATATATCTTAATTCAGTGTCATCATCCAACTTAAAAATCACATGTTCGTGCTTTAACACCTCATCTTTATCACTTTTAAAAAAATACTTTCCTTCCATTCTTAAATGAGATAACAAATAATAATCATCCAAAACAAATATAATCCACTTCCCATATCTATCCATATCCCTTATCGTTTGATTTTTTATTTTTCTTTGAAACAACACAACATCAGGATATTCAATAATATTTCTATAAAGAACATTCACACCCTTAATCTTTTTTCCAATTAATTTTAATTTTAAACTATTCTTAACAGTTTCTACTTCTGGTAACTCCGGCATAACTCCTCCTTATCTATTTTGCTTCATATAAATTTTTACCCAAATTAATATCCACAACCAATGGAACAGATAATGAAACAGTATTTTCCATAACATCTTTTACTATTTTCTTTACCGTATCCACTTCATCTTCTAACACATTAAAAATAAGTTCATCATGAATCTGCAATAACATTTTACTTTTTAATTTTCTCTTATCAAATTCACGATCTATCTCTATCATAGCTTTTTTCAAAATATCAGCACTACTCCCTTGAATTGGAGTATTCAAAGCCATTCTCTCTCCCATACTCCTTATCATATAATTGCTATTATGTAACTCCTCAATTACTCTTTTCCTATTCATAATAGTCTTAACATACCCCTTCTCATGAGCTTTTTCAATTTCTTCATCCATATATGTCTTAATCCCAGGGTAAGTCTCAAAATACCTATCAATAAATGCTTTAGCCTCCTTAGGAGAAATATTTAAATCCTCAGATAACCCATAACTACTAATACCATAAATAATACCAAAATTAACCGCTTTTGCATTTCTTCTCATTTCACTAGTAACCTCATCTAAAGATACATTATTAACATCACTTGCCGTTTTGCTATGAATATCAATTCCTTTTTTAAATGCATGAATTAACTCCTCCACATTAGCAAGAGCAGCAAAAATTCTAAGCTCTATTTGAGAATAATCACTACTTAAAAGCAAACTATTCTCCTCAGGTACAAAACAAGTTCTAATAAGTCTTCCATATTCATTACGCATAGGAATATTTTGTAAATTTGGTTCTATAGAAGAAAGTCTTCCTGTTCTTGTTAAAGTTTGAGTATAAATAGTATGAATTTTCTCATCATAAAGAACATTAGATTTTAATCCCTCTATATAAGTACTATATAATTTAGTTAACATTCTATAAGTAAGAACATTCTGTATAATAGGATATTCTTTTAATTTAGATAAAGTTGCTTCATCTGTAGAATAATTTCCTTTCTTCTTCTTAGGATAAGGTAACTTCATAGTATCAAATAAAACCTCACCTAACTGTTTTGGACTACTAATATTAAACTCTACTCCACTAATAGCATAAATCTCATGCGTAATTTCATCTATCTTTTCTTTCATATCTTGTCCCATTTTATCCAAAACAGTAGTATCACACCTGATACCCTCTAATTCCATTCTTGATAAAACTCCACTCAAAGGCATCTCTATACTAGTAAACAACTCCAATACATCATCATGTTTCATATCACTAATTAATTTATCCCTTACTTCATAAACAAACTTAGCCTTCTTAACACATCTAAGTGCCACTTCTTCCTCACTTAAAACCTCTTTTTTATTATAAAAATCTATATCGTATCCTAAAGGATTAGCCACACTAGCAATATCCTCTTTCACATTATAATTAAGTAAATAACAAGCAATCATAACATCAAAAGTCATATTAGGTATATTCATACCATGCCGAGCAAAACTGACATAATTTTTCTTAGCGTCATAAGTATAAACTTCTCCCTTTAAATAATCTAAACTCCCCATATATTGATAAGGAATATAATATCCATTTTCCCCATCATAAATAGAAATTCCCAAAATAGTAGCTTTATGATAGTTACTCTCACTAATATTTAAATATATTGAAACTCCTTCCTTAAAATCAAAATCACTCACATCAGTAATAATCTGATAAGGAATTTCTTCTTTCTCTTTTACTACATCCATTTTCTGAATAAAATAATTAAATTCTAAATCTTTATATAATTCCATTAATTGAACAGAAGGATGATTATCAAAAGTAAGCTCTTCTAAAGAACAATCTATAGGAACCTCCCGATAAATAGTAGCAATCTCTCTACTTTGAAAAGCACTTATCTTTCCATCTTCTAATTTAATACGAGTAGCCCCTTTAATAGAATCGATATGTTCATATAAATTCTCTAAAGTATGATACTCAGTAAGCAACTTAATTGCAGTTTTCTCTCCAATACCTTTTACTCCAGGAATATTATCAGAAGCATCGCCCATTAATCCTTTTAAATCAGTCATTCTAATAGGCTCCACCCCATAAGTACTAATAAAAGTATCCTCATCCATCATAATATAATCTTTTGTTTTCAATAATTTAACCTTAACCTCTTTACTAATCAACTGTAATAAATCTTTATCACTACTAACAATAAGTCCCTCATATTCCGGATTCTCATCAATCATTCTAGCAAATGTTCCAATAATATCATCAGCCTCATACCCAGGCACTTCAAGATATTTTATTCCCATTGCAGTTAATATTTCTTTAGCTACTGGAAACTGCATTTTTAAATCATCAGGAGTTTCACTTCTACCACCCTTATAATCATCATATTTCTCATGTCTAAAAGTCTTCCCAATATCAAAAGCCACCATAATAAATTCTGGATTTTCTTCATGAATAATCTTAGTCATCATATTAACAAAACCAAATAACCCATTAGTAGGAAACCCCTTACTATTTCTCATAATATTTCCAGAATATGCAGTTGCATAATAGCTTCTAAACATCAAATTATTACCATCTACTAATATCACTTTTTTCATAATTACTCACCTATACTCAATAATAACACATAATAAAAAAAAAAGATGAAAATATCATCCTAGTTAAATCAAAATCAATAAAAAAGAAGTAGTAATTAGCCATCTAATCTACAGAACCATCGCTAATATTAATACTTCCGCCAGCAGCTTCCCAACAACTCTTCCAACTCTCAGCACCAACCAATCCCATAGCAAATGTTACCAAAGTAACAACTAAAAACACGGCAACGGCATAAATAACTCTCTTAATTAAAGTACCTTGAGCCTTTTTCATCTCATCCTCTTTACCTGCAATAACTGCTTTACCTAAATCCAATAATCCAAATAAAATTAATCCAATTGGAATCAAAATTTTTATAAGATCGATTACCTTTCTAATAATCTTTACAATCTCTAATAATCCTCCACATGCATCACTCATAAATACACCTCTTTCTTTTCATGATATAATCATACCTTAATTTAACCCATTTGTCAATTCAATTGACAAATATTTCTAAAATTATAAAGCTATTAAACATTAGCATCTTTCTCATAACTATTAGAATATTCATTACTATGTAACTTTTCCACAGTAATAGTTTTTAACTCTTGATAAAGAGTATTATATTCATTAACTAACTCATCAGTTTCAAAATAAATTTGATTATTCTCTATAAACCAAAAACTATTATTTTTCTCTAACATTCTTAATATTTCATCTACCTTATCTAAAAACAAATTAAGATTAGTAGATAATTCTTGCATCTCTTCTTCGGTTTGCTTTAATTCTTTTAAATCTTGTTCAGTATGTTCAGTATACATTAATCTTTGATAAAAATCAATGTAGTATTCACTAACCTTATCCTTATCTAAAAGATTTTTAACATACTCCTTATCACATAATCTCGCTATATTTTCAATAGCTTTAGTAGCATCAGCTTTTACAATATTCAATACTTGATGACTATGATTAAAACTTGGTCTATCTTTTTGTAAATTATCTAAAGATAAAATATTAATTAAATCATCATTATCTAAAGAATACTCAAGTGTCTTAACATTATCAGATAATTCCTTATAAAACTTCTTTACAGCATTCTCAACATAAGCATAATCTCCCGTTGTTTGAATCTCAATATCAAAATTATCATTAACCAAATCTTTATTAGACCAATCAATAACCTCTTGTTTTAAAATATCTTCTTGCTTTAAATCTTGATATATAAAATAACCAACTCCCACTATAAGAATAAGCATCACAACTCCAATTACTATCAATACCTTTTTTATTTTCTTTTTCATATTTTTTTACTCCTTTATTATTTATAAATTAAAACATTCTATATGGCTTAACATAATCGTGATTATATTTTTGATATATAGCTAGCAAAATATCATCTTTATTCAAAATAAAAGCCATATTACTATCAAAAAAACTAGGCAATATCTGTCCATTTCTTATCTTCTTTTCCATAACATCATCTACCATAACTTTAGGTAAGTCTAAAACTTCAATTGGCGATAACAATTTAAAATTACCTTTTTCTATATCTTCTATAGAATAAGCATCATCCAAAGAAAAATCACCTAATCTTGTTCTTTCTAACTGCACCATCGTAGCACAACTACCTAAAGCATAACCAATATCTCTTACCAAACTTCTGATATAAGTACCTTTACTAACATGACACTTAATGGTAAACTCATCATCCTTAATATCACCAATTAATTTCAAATCATATATTTGAACTTCTCTAACAGGTAATTCTACCCTTTCACCACGTCTAGCATATTCATATAATTTCTTCCCTCTTACTTTAACAGACGAATAAATAGGTACTTCTTGTCTAATCTTACCTACAAATGTTTCTAATACTTGCTCAATCCTTACTTTATTAATATTAACATTTTCTTCACTCTTTACAACAGTTCCTGTAATATCTAAAGTATCAGTTTCAATTCCTAATTTAACTCTAGCAATATACTCTTTATCATGATTAGTAAGCATCTCCACTAATTTTAAAGAACTACCAATACATAAAACCATAACCCCTATAGCCATAGGATCAAGAGTTCCAGTATGACCAATACGTTTTGTATTTAATATACGTGATACTTGATTAACCACATCCCTACTAGTAATTCCTTTTATTTTTTTTATCACTAATACACCATTCATAAATATTTACCAGTTTCCCTTACCAATTTTTTTATTGAATTATCTAAGTCATAATGCATATCACATCCAGCAGCCCTTGAATGACCACCACCTTCAAATTTAGAAGCAATTTCCGATACATCAACATAATCATTACTACGTAAAGACACCCTAAACAATTCAGATTCAACTTCTCTTAGAAAAATAGATACTTCTACACCTTCAATGTTCCTTCCTATATTAACAATCCCTTCATGATCACCAACACTAGCTTGAACTTTCTTAAAATCATCCCCAGTAACATAAGTAACCGCTACCTTATCTTTCAAATAAAATTTTAATCTACTAGTAGCAATAGAAGATAGCATAAATTGAGGCTTTGTCTTTACATCAAAAGTTCTATAATAAATATTACTAATATCTACCCCTAAATTAATCATCTCTGCTGCAAATTCAAAAGTTTCATCATCTACAGTGCGATATCTAAATCCCCCAGAATCTGTAATAATTCCTGTCATCAAACAAGAACCAATTTCTTTATTAATATTAATTCCTAATTTCTTTAACAATTTTATTAATGTCTTACATGTAGCAGGGCTATTACCTTCAACATAATTATATTTAGCAAAATAAGTATTACTAGCATGATGATCAATACTAACAGAAACATGTGCCTTATCAAAAACACCTTTAGGATCATACAATCTAGCACTAGTAGCACAATCTAAAGCAATCACTAAATCATAATCTCCACTTATTTCTCTCTTAATATCTTCTAATCCAGGCAAAAATTGAAAACACTTGGAATATTCATCAGTAACAATATCCACTTCTTTTTTTAATTGTTTCAATCCTAAATACATTCCTAAACTACTACCTATTGCATCACCATCAGGAGATATATGTGTAAAAATAGCAATTTTATCAGCACGACGAATAACATCTATAATACTATCAAATTCTACTTCACTGTTCATTTTTCTCTATCTCCTCAATAATATTTTCTATACGATTAGCATATTCAATAGATTCATCATAAACAAAAGTAATATCAGGCATTTTTCTAATATCTATTTTTTTAGATAGCTCTCTTTCAATAAAATTACTAGCTTTATTCAAAAGTTTTAACATGCTATCTTTCTCACTATCATCTAACATCGTAACATAAATCTTAGCAAAAGATAAATCATTAGTTATTTTAGCTGCTGTAACTGTAACAAAATGAATTCTTTGATCTTTAATTTCCTTTTTTAATATCTCACTAATTTGTTCAACAAAAGTATGTTCTAATCTATCAATTTTAATACTCATCTCTATTCCTTCTTTCTTAAGTATATTGTATCAAAAACAAAAGAAAAAATCTATATTTAGTGTAAAGAAAAAAACTTATCAAGATATAATTAAGAAATCAAATTCAAAACATCATGACAAGTTACATAAATCATCAAAATCATTAAGCATACAAAACCAATTCCTGTAATAGTAGCTTCAACATTGGCAGATACTGGCTTTCTTCTTACTTTTTCAATTAACAAAAATAAGATATGACCACCATCAAAAGCCGGAAATGGAATCAAATTAATAACTCCAACATTAATACTTAAATAAGCCAATAAGTATAAAAGATTACTAATTCCATATTGTGCCTGTGTATCTACAACCTCATAAATACCAACAGGACCAGATAAATCGTTAACCCCTAAATGACCAGTAAATAAATAACGCAATGTAGTTCCCATAGATAAAATAATGTTTTTAGTTTCAATAAAAGCATATTCTACACTACCTACAAACCCGCTTTTTTCTATAACTTTACTATTAACTCCATATATATAAGAAGTATTACCATCATCATCAACCTCTTTTTTAGGAGTAACTTTTACATCAACAACCTCTCCATTACTTCTTCTTATCTTAAACTGAATGGCTGAACCTTCCTTTACAGTAGAAATTTTTAATCTCGCTTGTGTCCAAGTAGAAACCTTTTCTCCTTCAACTTCTAAAATAGTATCTCCTTCCCTTAAACCAGCCTCATAAGCAGGATAATTAGAAGGAAGCTCTGCTAGCTCTAAAGTAGTAACACTACCCTTAAAAAAGATACACATAATAAACAAAGTAGTAAAAGCAAGTAACATATTAAATCCAGGTCCCATAAAGAAAATTAAAAATCTCTGCCAAAATCCTTTTTTGTATAATTTTTGTTCCAATGGTACATCAGTATCTCCATCTTCACCTTCTTCTCCAGCAAGTCTTACAAAACCTCCAATTGGCAAAAGACGAATATTATATTCAGTTTCACTATTTTGAGGTTTCTTAGAAAATAATTTCTTCCCCATTCCAATAGAATATTCATAAACATACACTCCAAATAATTTAGCAAATAGAAAATGTCCCAACTCATGGATTAAAACGATTGTTCCTAAAATAAGAATAAACAACACTAAAGTTAACATATATTCCTCCTTTTATAAAAATATAATTAATAAGCTTAAGCCAAGTGAAACAAAAATAACACTATCAAAACGATCCAATATTCCACCATGTCCTGGAATAATATCAGAATAATCTTTTTTATTAAAATATCTTTTAATACTACTAAAAACCAAATCCCCAATCTCAGATAAAATAGTTAAAAAGAAACAAAGCAAAACAATAATGCCAATGCTGAAGCCACCAATAGCTAAATTATAATAAATACTACCTATCAAACACCCCATAATAGTTCCAATAATACTTCCTTCTATCGTCTTTTTTGGTGATATACTAGTAAGAGGATACCTACCTATCAAACTACCACCTATATAAGCATAAGTATCAGTAATAAAAGCAATCAAAAAAATCAAAATACACTGATAAATATCTACCTTAGCCATATATATAATATTATGAAAAGAAAACCCTAAAAAGAATACACTACCAAGTAAAAAGAAAGCATCCGTAATATTATACTTTTTAGTATCACTATAAAAGACAACTGGTATTGTTAAAGTCAAAATAGGTAATAAAGTTACAAAAGTATTATCAATTTGAAAAAAAACATCATTAAGACAAATTAAAACTAAGTTGAAATATCCCAAAAAAGACATAACTGAAATATCATGATATCGTTCTTTATACTTGATACAAAATAACTCTCTATATCCTAAAATAGCAACAAACACCATAACAATTCCAAAAGCCTTAGACCCTAATACAATAGATCCAATTAAAATAACTAATAATCCAATTGAGCTAAGAATCCTTTTCTTCATTCTCTCACCTTCACTCCTAACACTCATTATATACTAAAAAAGAACGATATTCAATCGTTTTTTATTTATTTTACTAAA
>CACXEZ010000176.1 GCA_902766815.1 uncultured Erysipelotrichaceae bacterium
TGCACCTAGTCAAACTTATTATAATAATTTACCAGCTAATGCAGCAGGTGGCGATTTAGTATCAATTGCTTACTCACTTGTTGGGTCACCTTATGTGTATGGTACTGCAGGTCCTTACTCTTTTGACTGTAGTGGATTTGTATCATATGTATATTCTAGAGTTGGAATTTCTATTAGTAGAAGTAGTTCTACTCAATATTATGAAGGATATAGTGTAAGTTATGAAAATGCTCAACCGGGAGATATTCTTAGTTGGGGATATTATGATGGAGCACCAACTCATTCTGCTTTATATGTAGGTAATGGTCTTATGATTCATGCTGCTAATCCTAGTACAGGTGTAATTGTAAGTGATGTTGCTGCATGGACAAGAGGTTCCGGAACTAGAGTTATTTCTGTTAGAAGAATACAATAAAAGATTATTAAATTAATCTTTTTTTTGTATATTTTTATATTTTTGGGCCAACTTATTTGTAGGAGGTTATAGATATGGAAATGTTTCAAAAAGCATTATTAGTTATTACTATAATTGGAGCTGTAAATTGGGGTTTAATTGGGTTAATGGATATTAATCTTGTTGCCTTAATATTTGGTTCTGGTACAATGTTTTCTAGAATAGTTTACACATTAGTTGGAATATGTGGAATAGTTAATATTGGACTATTATTAGAACATAATGAATATAAAAGAGACTAAGGTCTTTTTTTTTTTAATTAATTGTGTTAATTTATTTAATAAGAAATGTTATGGGGGAAATTGCATAATGAAAAAATATCTTGATTTAGTTATTAATAAAGCAAAAAAAGCTATCTCTATTGAGAAGATTTATGAAAAAATAGAGAATGTATTAAAAGAAGAATATGGTGAAGATTATATACTTGATGATGATTCTAAAAAAGAAATAGATTCATGTCTTAATGAAGCTGTTGAAAATAATGAAATAATTGTTACATCTAATAATAATTATATTTCAATAAAAAAGTCATCTTTTCGTAAGGGAATATTTTATGGTGATAAGAAAGGTAATGGAGAAGTTAATGTGGTTTCATCTTATATATCAAAAGAAGATGGTAAGAAGGTTATTACAGAATCTAAGTATTCTATTAGTAAAGATCAATCTTTTGGAGCAATAGATGGTGATACTGTTCTAATTGATATTGGTAATAATATTGTTTGTCCTAAAGTTGTTAAGATTTTAGAAAGAAATCTTGAAAATATTGCTGGGGAAATATATAGAGTTGGTGCTAATTACTATGTAAAACCGGTTGATAAGAAAAAACAAAATTTATTGATTAGTTTAGATGGTCAACATATTGAAGGGCAAAGAGTTTTAGTTAAGCTAAATAAACAAACAAGTAGTAGTTCATATATTGGAGAAATTGTTAGTACATTAGAACATAAAGATGATCCTGATAATGATATATTATGGGAAGCTATGAAGTGTGGTATTGATGCTAAGTTTAGTGATGCATCATTAGAACAAGTAAAGACAATTCCACAATCTGTTAGTGATACTGATAAGATTGGTAGATGTGATTTAACTGATTGGGAAATATTTACTATAGATGGTGCGGATACAAAGGATATTGATGATGCTTTAAGTTGTAGGATTTTATCTAATAATCGTGTAGAAGTTGGAGTACATATCGCAGATGTTCCATATTATGTAAAAAAGGATACTGCGTTAGATAAAGATGCTTTCAAAAGAGGGAATAGTTATTATCTAGGTGGAAAAGTTATTCCAATGTTACCTCATGAATTGTCTAATGGTATATGTTCTTTAAATCCACAAGTTGAAAGATTAGCAAAATCTTGTATTATTGAATTGGATGAAAACGGAGATGTTGTTAATTATTCAATTCAGCCTACTGTTATTCGTTCTCGTATGAAAATGACTTATGATAATGTTAATAAGATATTAAAAGGAGAAGAATATCCTCCTGAATATGAAGAACATGTTAATACTTTAAAATTATTAAACAAGATTGCATTAAAATTAAGAAGTAAAAGAGTTAATTCCGGTTCTGTTGAATTTAATAGACCTGAGATTTATTTTAAAATGGATGATCAACATCAAATTGTTGACTTTATTCCTAGAAAATGTGATTTAGCAGAAAATTTAATAGAAGAATTTATGTTACTTGCTAATAAAACTGTTGATAAGCATATTGTAGATAATGAATATCCATGTATTCATAGAATTCATGATACTCCAAATTACGAAAGATTAGCTGAGTATTTCAACTTATTAAATGTTGTTAATATGCCATTTCATAAGTATTCTATAGATGAATGCGCATGTGATTCAAAAGCATTACAAGAATTAGCTGAACATATTAAACAAGATGAAAAATTATCTAATGTTTTAGCTTTAAGACTTGTAAAATGTATGTCTCGTGCTAAATATAGTATTGAAAATATTGGACATTTTGGATTATCAACTCCATATTATACACATTTTACTTCTCCAATTAGGAGATATTCTGATTTAACAATTCACAGAATTTTAAATGATATTTATGATGAATCTTCTCATACATTGCAATATGATGATGCTTCACTTAGTGAAATTGCTGCACAAACAACAAGAACCGAAAAGGTTGCTGATGATGCAGAAGAGGAAGTTCTACGTATGAAATGTAGTGAATATATGGCTAAACATATTGGAGAAGAGTTTGAAGCAACTATTACTGGTGTTAGTGATAAAACAATATGTGTTGAACTTGATAACTTAATTGAGGGGCGCGTTAAAACTAAGTCACTACATGGAGGGTATATTTATAATCCTGAAACATTTACGTTAGTTTCTGTTGAAGGAAGAGAAAACTATTATTTTGGAGATAGAGTAAAAGTAAAATTAGTAGCTGCTTCAAAAGAAGATAAAACTATTGATTTTGAAATATTAGAAAAAATCCATGAAAATTATATTGATGATGTAGAAGATTCAAATTCTGCATTGATATATAAAACTAAAATAAAAAAAATAAATGAAGCGTTTTTTTAGAAAATGCTTTTTTTATTTATGTCTTAGGTTGATTAAATTGATATAAAATGTTATCATTATAATAGCTGGGGTTATAGAATATGTGGTACTAATTTGAGAAGTATTTTTGACTTAGTTCAATATTTTTTATATACTAGTTATATTGTTTTAAGGAGATGAAAAAATGGTAATAACATTATCGGATATTTTATCAGTTATTAGAAAAATAGTTGATGTATCTTTGGTATGGTTTATTTTTTATTATATTTTAAAGAATATTAAGAATAATGTTAAACTTTCTTTAATATTTAAAGGAGTTGCATTTGTAATTATATTAAAACTTATTAGTGATAAGTTAGGATTTGTAACAGTAGGATATCTACTTGATTATATTATTCAATGGGGACCTGTTGCTTTAATCGTAATCTTTCAACCAGAAATTCGTAATATTTTGGAACAACTTGGAAGAAGTCAATTATTAGGAAGACATAAAGTTTTAACAGTTGATGAAAGAGAAAGAATGGTTTATGAATTAATAAATGCAATTGATTATTTAAGAAAAGAAAGAATTGGTGCATTGATTGTTATTGAAAGAGATAGTAGTTTAGGAAATTATATTGATAAGGCGAAGAAATTATATGCTGATTTATCAAGTGATTTATTAATAGCTATTTTCTATGAAGGGAATCCACTTCATGATGGAGGAGTTATTATTCAAGGAGATAAAGTTGCTTGTGCGGGAGCAGTATTTCCTACAAGTAA
>CACXEZ010000177.1 GCA_902766815.1 uncultured Erysipelotrichaceae bacterium
AGAAGAAAATACTTATCCACAGTAAGAAAAGATAAGTATTTTTATATTTTTGAATAAATTAATTAATTTCATTCGATTTTACTGTAAAAGACACCTAAAAAAGAGAAAAATTGCAACGAAATAATATGAAATCTATATCTTAATGAATCAATGTCCCAACATTCTCACCAAGTAATGCTCTCTCTAAATTATCTAACTTATTTAAATTAAATATTCTAATAGGCATATTTCCTTCCATACATAAGGAAATAGCCGTTAAATCCATCACCTTTAACTTATCCTTAATAATTCTCAAATGACTAGTATCTTCTATAATTTCATAATCATCATACTTTCTAGGATCCTTAGTATAAACATAATCTACATTAGTAGCTTTTAATATAATATCAGCCTTAAGTTCTAACGCTCTTAAAGCAGCAGCCGTATCAGTAGAAAAGAATGGACTACCAATACCACATCCCAATACCACTACTCTTCCCTTATCCAAATTCTTAATAGTCTTATCTTTAATATACATCTCAGCAATTTCTTTCATCTCTATACTAGTTCCTACTCTAGAATCTACTCCTACTTGAAGTAGAGCATCATTAAAAGCTAAAGCATTCATCACAGTAGCAAGCATCCCAATATGATCACTTGTACAACTATCCATCATAGTATTACTTCTCCCTCGCCAAAAATTACCTCCTCCAATAACAATAGCAACCTGTATTTTAGCATCTACTGCCTTCTTAATAACAGAAGCTACATCCAACATCTTATCAAAATCAATCCCCATTCCACTCTCTTTAGCAAAAGATTCACCACTTAATTTTAATAAAACTCTTCTCATTACTTAACTCTCCTTAATACAAAGTATTTACAATCTACCGCACAATAATTCTTTAAATATTCCTCTAAATAATCATAATTATTAATATGACTTACTTTTTTATTCTTACTATCATAAAATCCTTTCAATCTTAAACTACTATACGCAATATCTCCAACAATATAATCATAATCATCAAAATAATCTGTATATCTTTCTAAAAACTCCTTTTCATCAAAAGCATTTCTATAATTAGTAACTAATTCATATTCCTTATCATTCACTATTATTTTTTGCATCCATATACTCCTTCCTATAATCAATTTGAAAAGCCCCTTTTTGTACTTTATATTTATTTAAGTTAGAATTAGATAACCAAGTAATATACCCATCCATTAATCCTGCATCATATAAGCCTCTTATCTCTTCTTCTACTTCCTTACTACCATAACTAATACCATTACTATCTACATATTTCATCACATCATAAGCTTGAATCCATGTCCTAACCCTTGCTGGTGTAGGACATTCTTTTTGTCTATCAACAGCATAACTTCCCCAATATTTCATAAGTAAATAAGGATGATTCCAAGGTTTTGTAATACCATAATAGCCATCACTAAAATGATCTGGATAAGGCATACCACTAATAACATCAGCAACATTACTAATAGCAGGCCAATACTGTCCATAAGCTGTCGTATAAGTACCATTAGTACTTTCCCCAAACACATCAATAGAAACATACACATGATCCTCATGTAATCCATCGTTAACATATTGAACAAATCTTTGTATTGCCTCAGCCTTATCCTCATCATAAACATTTTTTAAATCAAGTCTAGAAGCAACACTATTCATCCTATCAGGAAACCTGACATAATCAAAATTAATCTCATTAAAACCAAATTCTCTTACAGCTTCTTTTGCTAAAGATAAAGTATAATACCAAACATTTCTATTATAGGCACTTGGCCAATAAGAACCATTATGTAAATAAGGACTACCAGTTGTTTTATCTAAAATAGCATCTTCCGGATGATCCTTCACATAATAACTATCCTTAAATGTAGTAATTCTTCCTATCACATAAAAACCATTATCCTTTAATTTACTAATAGCATTCTTATAACTTTCATAGCTATTAATAGCCTTATCATAATTTGTAGGACTAAGACTTTGAAATGTTTGTGCCGGATAAGCAGGAGTTTCGTTATCCTTAATATCAACAACAAAAGCATTAATATTAGTATCTTTAGCAAATTCAATATATTCATCAATATTTTGAATGACATTACTACCACTATTTAAGTAAAGTGCATATACCGCATCAGGCATCTTATTATCATCAAAACTAGGTTTTTCATTTGGATAAAAATCTAACTTAATAGCATCTCCTCCATCATAACTATTACTAATCTTCTCATGGATTGGATTATAAACATCTTCCTGATAGTTCTTGTAAGAACTATCCCTATCATAAGTAACATACTTACCATACACATATCCTTCTATATCATTATTCCTTACCTTATAAACATGAACAACTCCATCATCACCTAACTCATCATGATCAAGAACCTCCCAATCATCCCCTTTCCTTGAAAGACCAACAATCTTACTTGTATTAATATCTTCTAACATACTAGTAGCACTTCTAATATAAACATGTTTTTCCAATACTACTTCTTTTTTCTTTTCTACCAAGTCACAAGCAAGAACATAATACTCTTCATTATCTATCTTGATACTTTGGTATTTTTTATCCTCATACGTTAATAAATCCTCAAGTACTTTTACTTTACTTCCTCTAAAAACTTTCTTCTCAAAAACTAATACTATTTTCCCCTCATCTTCATCTTTCACTTTTTGATACAAAGAAACCTCATTAGTATCACTTGCTAAAAACATAGTCTTTTCTTTTATCCTTAATACTGGTATTGAAGTATCACTCATCCCAAAATAACCAAAAACCAAAATACCTAAAACCACCAAAACAATAAATAGTAACTTAACCCATAGTTTAAATTTTCTTTTTTGCTTTCTTTTTTTCTTATTTCTCTTTACAGACACAACACTTCACCTCTACTACTTAATATAACCAAAACTTTAAGAAATCATAGATAATAATAAATAAAAGAACTAAATTCCATTAGTTCTTTAAGCACCAAATCCATAAGTGATAACAAAGTAAGCAATAACCCCAGCAAAAACAATAATGGTTAAAAATAACAAAATAATTTTGAAAACTCCCGTCTTCTTAGGTTCCATATCATCAAAAAAATCATTATCAGAAAATTCATAAGAACTAGTAAAGAAATCATTGCCATTTTCCTCATTCTTTGTATTTTTAATAATATCAATATCTCTAGTATCACCTGAATGAACATCTATTTTATCCGGTAACCCATCTTCTTGATTTACTTTCTTTATTTCTACAGTATCTCGAATAGGTTTTGTAGTAATGGTATCTCCGGTAGGCTTTAAATTATCAAACAAATCAAGAGATAAATCATTATCCGGCATAACATGTTCTATTAAAGGATCATTTAAAACCTCTTCGCTCAGATTTTTAAATTTTAACTCTCTTGTCATAGAAAGTTCCTCTTCAACATTTTTTTTCTTTTCTTGATACTCTTCTTTAATCTCTACCACTTCATCCACTCTTACATTTCTATTTTGTAAAGTAGATAAAATAGAAGTATCAACCTTAGGCAAAGAAGCCGTTTCTTTTAATTTACTATTCTCATACTTAGCTTTCTGTAAAATTTGATTAATATCATATACCCTTTGTTCATCAATATTTCTCTTTCTCTGTTCTAAAACATTATAGCGATGATTATCTTCTCTTCTTATCTCTTTCTTATCATCATGAAGAATTTCCTGTAATCGATTCATATCAATTTCATCTGTATTATCTTCCAATGGTAAATTATCAAAACTATCATACTTTCCATAAACTTCTCTATAAAGTTTAGCATTTCTAGTACTTCTAGAAGATACATCATTAGAAGAATATTTATCTACACGACTTTCCATATACATCACACTATTCCTTTTCTATATCATCATATCATACTTTTTTCAAAATTGAAATAATTTTATTGATTTTTTAAGGATTAATTGTTATGATAAACAAGAAGGAGAGATAGAAATGAAAGTAAAAGTAAATGAAGAAAAATG
>CACXEZ010000178.1 GCA_902766815.1 uncultured Erysipelotrichaceae bacterium
AAAAAATAGAAAAAGATACTGAAAGAGACTACTTTATGGACTCTGACGAAGCATTAGAGTATGGTATTATTGATGATGTGTTAAAGAAAAAATAGAAACCCACAGAGTTGTGGATTTCTATTTTTTTAATCATTCATTATATCTTTTTTTAAATTTTAAAAATTACAATATTTATCCCATTATTTGTTAATTCAATAGTTGCTCTTCTGATATATTCTTCATTTCCAATTTTTTCTGTCAGAATATATTTCTTTGGTTCCTCGATAGTAAAAAATTCCCTTGCCATTTGAAAATGGAATAGTTTCAGCATCGATTCTAGCTATTCTATATAACAATCATGAGAACTTGATTTCATTACCATTAACATTTTGAATATACATGTATGATTGATGGTCTGCATCGTTA
This sequence comes from uncultured Erysipelotrichaceae bacterium, assembly GCA_902766815.1. The sequence continues at coordinate 406 of CACXEZ010000178.1, forward strand.
TGCCATGTTCCAATGAAATCTGTATAATTAATTTCACTTTTTTCTGATATATTATTATCCTGTATTTCAGATATTGTGTTATCGTTTGTTTCCATTTTGGAATTTTCGCTTTCTTCATTGTTAAATATTAATTTCCCAGTTGCAAATAATATACACAAGATAGATACTATTGCAATTGTAGTATTGTTCCTTTTATTCTTTTTTTATTTTCTCCCCTCTTTTTTATTATATATACTTTTTATTTTTCAATTAGTTATTTTATAAGTACTAATAATTGCTTCTGCTACTTTGATGCCATCTATTGCAGAGGTTGTTATTCCTCCTGAGTAGCCTGCGCCCTCTCCACATGGATAAATACCTGTGATATTAGATTCAAAGTTTTCATCTCTTGGAATGCGAATTGGAGATGAGGTACGAGATTCTATTCCTGCTAAGATGGTATTTTCTTTGTCAAAGTATTTTATTTTTTTGGCAAAGTTAGGTATTGCTTCTTTGATAGAGTTGGAAATGTAATCTGGTAGGATTTCGTTTAGGTTTGATAATTGATAATCTCCTTTTAATACAGGAAACAAATCTCCTAATTTTGTTGTCGCATTATTGTTATTAAAATCTTTTAATAATTGAATTGGTATTTTTCCGTTACCTAGGTTGTATGCTTTTTCTTCTAATGTTCTTTGATAGTTCATTCCATCTAATGGGGAACTTCCGTAGTCTTTTGGGCCTACTGTTACGACTAGGGCACTGTTGGCATTTGTTGTATCTCTTTTATGATTGCTCATTCCGTTAATAGCAAGTCTTCCAGGTTCGGATGAGGCGTTTACGACATAGCCTCCTGGGCACATACAAAATGAATATACTCCTCTTCCACTTTTGGTTTGATAGGTTAGTTTATAACTTGCTGGAGGTAGTAATTTATAATTTTCACCATATTGAGACTTATTGATGATTTCTTGAGAATGCTGTATACGAAGGCCTACAGCAAAGGGTTTTGGTTGTAAGTTTATTCCTTTGGTTAGTAACATTTTAAAGGTGTCTCTTGCACTGTGACCTATGGCTAGTACTAGGATATCTGTTTCTATGATTTCTTTATGGTTTATTTCTATTGATACAACTTTGTTATCTTGGATGTTTATATCGGATAGACAGGTGCTATAGTAAAATGTTCCGCCTTGATCGATAATTTTATTTCTAATATTCTTTATTACATTTCTTAAGATATCTGTTCCTATGTGAGGATTTTGTAAATAGAAAATTTCTGGATTGGCGCCATTTTCAACGAATGTTTCAAATACTTTTTTGTGGCGATGCTCTTTGTCGTGTGTCATTGTATTTAATTTTCCATCTGAGAACGTTCCGGCTCCTCCTTCTCCAAATTGGACATTGGATTCTGAATTTAGTTTTCCAGTATTCCAAAAAGTGTTGACAGTTTTTACTCTTTCATCTACTTTTTCTCCTCTTTCTATGATGATGGGTTTATATCCTAGTTCTGCTAATAGATAGGCACAAAATAATCCAGCAGGGCCACTTCCTACGATGATGGGACGATTGTTTAGTTTTTTGTCTCCTGGAGATGGATATTTATATGTTTCATCTGGTGTTATTATAATATCATTACTTTTTTGTTTTAGGATTATTTGTTCTTTTGGGGTGGTAATATCTACTTCTAGGATATAATATATATTGGGTTTTTGTCTTGCATCAATTGATTTTTTGACAATGTTTACATTTGTTATATCTGATTCTTTACATTTTATTTTGTTAGCTATATATTTTTTTAGATGTTCTTCTTTGTATGAAGTAATTGGTATTTTTATTTGTCTTATTCTAATCATTATTGATACCTCTTCCTGCAATAAGGCCTGTTATCCAGGCAAATGTTAGGTTATATCCTCCACATTCTCCATCTACATCTAGTAATTCTCCTGTCATATAGAAATCTTTTGTTTTTTTGGATTCCATGGTATTGGGATTTATTTCTGATAATGGAATTCCACCTGTAGTTGTTTGAGATGATTCAAAGGAATTGGTTTCGGTGATATTTAGTGTAAAGTTAGTTAAATTATTCGCTAAGATTTGTTTTTGATTGATGTTTAATTCATCCCAAGATAATTCTCTTTTTATTTTAGATAATTTTAATATTAGGTTTATTAGTTTATAGTTTAATAGGCCATCTAATAGATCAGAGATTGTTCTTTTTGGTATTTGATTATTTCTTTTGGTCATCCATGGTATGAATTCTTCTTTGTTATTAATAGAGAATGGGTGTAAGAAATTAATAGATATTTTTATGTTCTTTTTATTATATAGGCTTCTTGAAGCTAGAGAGCTTAAATTAAAGATACAAATACCACTTAGTCCATAGTTTGTTAGTTGTATTTCTCCTATTTCTGTTTTTAATGGAATGTTATTTTCTAATAAGGTTACGGATACATCACTACGAATACCGTGCCATTCTTTTAGATACGTTTCATTTGCTTTTAGTCCCACAAGGGCTGGTAACGGTTTTATTATGTTGTGTCCTAGTGATTTGGCAAATTGGTATCCTGTACCTGTAGAGCCAGTTTTAGGACAAGCATAGGATCCTGTAGATAGAATTACTTTTTTACTTGTAAGAGTTCCTATTGTTGTGGTTACTTTAAATATATCTTCAACCTTTTCTATGTTTGTTACTTCACAATTTGTCATTACTTCTACTTTATTGAATTCTAATTCTTTTATTAAGGCTGTCTGAATGCTTGTTGCCTGCCCAGAATATGGATAATAATAGCCGTTTCTTATTTTAGGAATTATTCCTAAAGCGTCAAAGAAAGATAATATTTCTTTTTGATTGCTGTTACTTAAAATTTCTAATAAAAGGTCTGAATTATTGGTGTTGTAGTGTTTTAAGTCTTGATCCTCATTCCAATAGTTACATTTTCCATTTCCTGTTATTAATATTTTTTTCCCTAAATTATTATTTTTTTCTAGTAAGATTACTTTACTACTATTTTTGGCAGCATAAATGGCTGCGACTAGTCCTGAAGCTCCACCACCTATTACGATTGTATCTTTCATTTATACACCTCACAAATTCATGTATATTATAGCATTTTTTTCTTAAAAAAAGAAGAACTTATGTTAGTCCATAAATTCTTCTTCTAGAGCTTCTGATGGCTCTTCATCATAAAATTCGTTTTCTAGAGTAT
>CACXEZ010000179.1 GCA_902766815.1 uncultured Erysipelotrichaceae bacterium
ATAACTGATGAAATATTGGATTATGATAAGGTTAAAAGAAATTATTTTAAGGTTTTGGAAAGAGTTGCAGAAATTTATAGTGATGCGATGAATGTGATTCATTATATGCATGATAAGTATGCTTATGAGGCTATTCAGATGGCTTTACATGATACTAATGTTCATCGCTATATGGCTTATGGAGTAGCAGGTCTTTCTGTAGTTGCGGATTCTTTATCAGCCATTAAATACGCTAAGGTTAAGCCAATACGCAATCAAGATGGAATTGCCATTGATTTTGAGGTTTTGGGAGAATATCCTAAGTATGGAAATGATGATGATAGAGTAGATGATATTGCTAAAGAAGTGTTAGAGAAAATGATACAAGAGTTAAGAAAACATAAGTGTTATCGTAATGCTGAACCTACTATGTCTGTATTAACGATTACTTCTAATGTTGTATATGGTACTAAGACAGGGGCTACGCCAGATGGAAGACAGGCTGGACAAGCTTTTGCTCCTGGAGCTAATCCTATGCATGGAAGAGATGAAAGTGGGGCTATTGCTTCTTTAAATTCAGTTTCGAAGTTAGAATATGGATGTTGTTGTAAAGATGGAATTTCTAATACCTTTTCTATTGTTCCAAGTGCTTTGGGGGTAGATTATGATAGTCAAGTTAGTAATTTAGTTCACTTGTTGGATGGTTATTTTACTAGTGGGGCACATCACTTGAATGTAAATGTTCTAAATAGAGAAATGTTGATTGATGCAATGAATCATCCTGATAAATATCCACTTCTTACTATTCGAGTTTCAGGATATGCCGTAAGATTTAATCGATTAACTAGAAAGCAGCAAGAGGAGGTTATTGCTAGAACCTTCCACGAGAAAATGTAATGATTAAAGGTGCGGTAGATTCTATTGAAACATTTGGTCTAGTTGATGGTCCTGGAATTAGAACAGTTGTATTTTTAAGTGGTTGCAAATTAAGATGTAAATATTGTCATAATCCTGAAATGTGGGTAAAAGGAAAGGAAAATTATACTCCGGATGAATTAGTAGTACGTATTTTAAAAAACAAAAATTATCTTATTCAGGGGGGAGGAGTTACTTTTTCAGGGGGAGAGCCTATTTTACAAAGCAAGTTTATTATTGAAGTTGCAAAAAAATTAAAAAAAGAAAATATTCATATTGCTATTGATACGGCTGGTGTTGGAAATAGAGATTATCAAGAATTATTAAAGTGGGTTGATTTGATTATATTTGATGTAAAACATACTACTAGCGAAGGGTATTTCGCTCTTACATCTCAAAAAATTGATGAAAGTTTAAAATTTATTGATGCAATGAATCAAAGTGGTAAAAGTGTATGGATTAGGCAAGTTATTGTTCCTGGAATGATGGATCATCCAGAGTATTTAAAGCAATTAGTAGGTGTTTTACAAAAAATTAAGAATGTAGAGAGAATTGACTTTTTACCTTATCATAAGTTAGGAAGTGAAAAATATATTACTTTAGGGTTAGTAAATCCTTACTTGAATATGCCTGAAATGGATAAGGATGAATGTTCTAAATTATATGAAAAGTTTATGAAAATGTATAAAAAGAGCTGTAAATGATTATTTTTTATCCATTTTCTTCTTTTTTTAGAAAAATGGAATAAAATCTATTGACAGTTGCATTTACTTATAATATAATTGTTAGGAAAGAAACGGAAAGTAGATGTATTTATCTCACCTGATTACGAAGTGGTAATAGGTAAAGGGCCAAGTTAATATATTAAGATAATCGGTTTATATTAAATGAAGCTAATTGGATGAATACAGGTCTTTCTTGTATTCATTTTTTATGGAGGTGTTTGATATCGCAAACAATAAAGATAACTTAATTAATGAACAAATAAGAGTAAAAGAAATGATGGTTATTGGTCCTAATGGAGAACAACTTGGAATTAAGAGTAGACAAGATGCTTTAACTTTAGCAGGGTATGCTGGGTTTGATTTGGTACTTATGAGTGAAAATGCTAATCCACCAGTATGTAAAATTATGGATTATAATAAATTTAAGTATGAAAAAAAGAAGAAAACAAAAGAAGCTCAGAAGAAGCAAAGAGAGGCAACTGTTGATATTAAAGAATTTCGTTTATCTGTTACTATTGATAAACATGACTTTGATACTAGAGTTAATAATGCTAGAAAAGCTATTGCTAAAGGAGATAAAGTAAAAGCGAGCGTTCGCTTTAAAGGCCGTCAGATTGCACATCCAGAGTTAGCAGGAGATGTTTTAAAAAGATTTGAGGAATCTTTAAGTGATATTGCAGAGGTAGAGATTCGTCCTAAGTTAGAAGGAAGAAGTATGTTTATGCAATTAACACCTAAAAAATAGAAGGAGAGTTAAATATGGCAAAGAAAGTAAAAGTTAAGAAAATAAAGAAGAAAACACATAGTGGTCTTAAAAAGGCATTAAATATTAGACAAAGTGGTTCTATTACAATTAAAAGTCAAGGAACTCGTCATAATACTGGTAAAAATAGTGCTAAGAGAAGTAGACAAAAGAGAAAAAGTAATAGTTTAAATCAATCTGATTTAAAGAGAGTTAAGGATTTAATATAGGAGGAATGGTGTAAATGACAAGAGTTAAAGGTGGCACTGTTGCACGTGCTAGAAGAAAAAAAGTATTAAAAGA
>CACXEZ010000180.1 GCA_902766815.1 uncultured Erysipelotrichaceae bacterium
CATTGAACAAGAATCTAAAAACAATTGAAAATAATTATTAAACTTACCAAAGTAAGGTAATATAAAAACACCCTTTTTCATATTAAAAACTCCTTATTTTATATTTATATATAAATGTAATAATTTAGTTAATAAATTAAAACCAAATAATTTATAAAGAAACTTAACTTTTTTAACTTTATTAGATACATCATAATCTAATAAATAACTTAACTCTTTAATCTTTTTTTTCTGTTCTTTGCTTGCACAATGAACGTATGATAATAATACACAAAATTCATAAGCCAAATAATTATAAATAAACTTATTATTATATTTAGAAGATAATTGAATAATTATATCTTCAATATGTTTACTGCTAACACTCTTACTTATAGACCCTTCTCTTTGTCTATATGCATAAACATTTTTTTCATAGATGTCAATATCAGAAATAACATCTAGCAAATCTCCTGCCCATTTCATATCTTCTGATAACATTCCAACAGGAAATATTATATCATTATCAATCAATAATGATCTCTTAATAATTTTATCCCAAGCACAAGCTTTATAAATATTGTTTTGAATTATATAACTCATCCTGTCATCCCTAGATAATGTATCAAATTCTTCTGTTATTTGAAATCTAGATAAACTCATTTTATTATCAGAATAATATTTTATCGAATTAAATATAATTAAGTCCTTACCATCTAACTTTTTCACATTGTTATTCAAAAATTCATTATCAATCCAAAAGTCATCACTATCTAAAAATATAACATACTCACCTGTTGCATTTTTTAAGCCAACATTTCTTGCATCTGACAAGCCACCATTTTTTTTATGAATGGTTTTAATAAAGCTATATTTATTACTAAATTCATCACAAATCTCACCGCAAGAGTCTGGAGATCCATCATCAACTAATATAATTTCATAATTTTTAAATGTTTGATTAAGTACAGAGTTAATACAATTTCTTAAATAATTTTCAACCTTATAAATTGGTATTATGATTGAATATTTATAATTCATATTAGTTACCTCCTATTATTAACAATCAATTCTTGTTTACAATATACAACAGAATTATTAGAAATATTTTTATTTACAAATGTATTAGCTCCAATAATAACATTATCACCAATTGATACTCCTTTTAAAATTGTAACATTTGAACCTATCCAAACATTATTGCCAATTTTAACTTCACTTCTAACAAATTGATTTATGTCATTTCTATAATCATGGTCATGATCAAATATCATAACATTCTGTCCACATATTACATTGTCGCCAAATATAATACTTTCTTGACAATTTATAGAACAGTTATCATTCAGAAAGCAATTGTCGCCAACTACAATTTTTCCACCATTATAAATTCTAAAAGAAACATTATTTCGTGCACGAAAACCTTTTCCTAATAGTAACTTAGACTTCGTTTTTAGAACAATTTTTAAATTATGATTTACTTTTGGTAAACATTTAAAAGAAATTCTAAAAGGATACATTAATTTAAAAAGCAGTAATTTTAAAGCACCAAATAAAACACTAATTATCTCGTATAACATTATTAATCACCTATAAAACTAATATATTTGTTTTCTAACTTAATAGCTTCATTATCAATATTAAATCCATATTTTGATATTTCTTTTTTTGTATTATGCTTTTTAAATTTTTTTACATCATCTAAAATTGATTTGGCCCATTCATCTGATGTTTGACTTAAAGACATAAAAACTGTAGAATCTAAAACTTTTGTTTCTTTTGTCATATCATCAGATAAATAACATAAGTTTCCAGAGGCCTGAGCTTCAACACCAACTACTGGAAGTCCTTCATATAATGATGGAAGTAAAAAAACATCAAAAACTTGATACAACTCACTAACATCATTTCTTTGACCTAGAAATTCGACTGATTCATCTAAGCCAAGTGAGTGAACTTTTTCTTTTATTTCTTCTTGAAGTGGACCTTGTCCTGCTAAAAGAAGAATTGAATTTGGATTTTTCTTATGTAATTCATTAAATATATCAATTAAGAATCTATGATTCTTTTGCTCAACAAATCTTCCTATATGGCCAATTACTAATGTATCATCTTTTATTCCTAATTCTTTTCTTTTTTTGATACGTAATTTTTCATCATACTTAAATTTATCTAAATCAATTGCATTATTTAAAATATATACATTGCCTTTATCAAATTCTTTGTCACCAAATAACCATCTTCCAGCTAGTTCAGAACAACACATATATTTAGTAGCAAAAACCTTTGAAAATGGTCTTAAAGCAAGTTTCAATAAGTTCTTTTTCCATTCTTTTTTATTTGTAGTTGAATGTGAATGTGCTATTCTAACTTTAACACCAGCACATTTAGCTGCAAATAAAGGAAAAACTGATAATGTATTAATATGAGAATGTACTATTTTATATTTGTTTTCTTTAAATATTCTTTTTAATTCTTTATGATATTTAAACACTTTTTGATATGGTGGAACTAAGATAACTCTACCACCTAATTTTTCTATTTCATCATATGGAATATTAGTAGAATCGTCATCACATAGAAAATCAAATTGAATTTTATTACGGTCTATATGACGATAGTAATTCATTATTACTGCTTCTACTCCACCACCAACCCATTTACCAACAATATGGGCTATCCTGATTGGTTCTTCTGTCTTCTTTTTCATATTAACTCCCCTTTGCGAAAAAATATACACATTGTACATGTGTATATTTAGTTTTTATCTGCTTCTTTGTACAACCCCTACAGATAAACTATAAATTATTATTCAGCACCTTTACCAAAAAGTACTACTATAAATGTTTTAAAGAATATTTTTATATCTAATAATAAACTAGCTTTTTCAGAATATTCTTTTTCTAATTTAAGTCTTTCTTCAAAAGTTGTATCACTTCTACCATTTACTTGCCAATAACCAGTAAGTCCAGGTTTTGTCATTACAATACTATCAAAGTATTTACCCATATCTTGTTTTTCTCTTGGAAGATATGGTCTATTTCCTATTAAAGACATATCACCTAAGAATACATTAATAAATTGTGGAAGCTCATCAATGGATAACTTTCTAATAACTCTTCCTATCTTAGTAACTCTTGGATCATTCTTTAATTTTTTATTTTTATTGTACTCAGCAGCTATAATTTCATCTAATTCCATTGTTCTGAATAATACTTCATCAGCATTAGGTACCATTGATCTAAATTTAAAGAATTTAAATAACTTACCATTTTTACCAATTCGCTCTTGAACAAAGAATATAGAAGTAAAATCTCCTGTACACATATAGGCAATTTTAATAACTAACGCAATAGGTATTAAAAGAATTAATCCTATTAATGATATTAAAATATCAAAAATTCTTTTAATTACTAAATATGATATTTTTCTAACCGATACCCTGCTCATTGTATCATCCTTCTCTAACGTAGTTTCAAACATGATTACACCCCTAATACTAAAGTTACCTATTTATATTGAATTCTTCATCTCTAATAACTTTATCAAAGTTATTACAGAATAAGTCTTCAACAACATTATCATCCTTAACAAGTCTTTTAACTTTCTTACGAGCTTTTTCTATTAGATAGTCATCAGTATGATGCATATCACTACCCATAAATGTTATAAGTCCTTTTTTAAGGAATATTTTTAAAGTCTTTTTAGCTTCTCTACCATATTTACCTAAAAGACTTTTATAATTACCTTGTAGTAAAATACCCATTCTTGCATATTCTTCAGCAAGTTCTGGATGTTTTTGAAAATCTCTATATCTTTCGTGATGTGCAAGAATTGGTACACAACCCATAGTTACTAATTCATATAAAACTTCTTTTGAGTTTTGATAAATTTGATTTAGTGGAAATTCAAATAATAAGTATCTTGAATTATTAATA